>JAOPZP010000541.1 GCA_025964055.1 Conexibacter sp. | reverse complement strand
CTCCTCGATCGCGATGTCCTCGCCCGGGCGCAGGCCCGACAGCTCGATCATCGTCTCGGCGAGGTGCCAGATCGACACCGGCTCGCCCATCTCGAGCACGAAGATCTCGCCGCCCGCGCCCAGCGAGCCGGCGCGGATGACGAGCTGCACGGCCTCCGGGATCGTCATGAAGTACCGCGTCATGCGGAAGTCGGTGACGGTCACCGGGCCGCCGAGCGCGATCTGGCGGCGGAAGATCGGGACGACCGAGCCCGACGAGCCGAGCACGTTGCCGAAGCGGACGATCGCGTAGCGCGTGTTCGGCCAGCGCTCCTGGGCGGCCTCGACGGCGAACTCGGCCAGCGCCTTGGACGCACCCATGACCGTCGCGGGCGCCACGGCCTTGTCGGTCGAGACCTGCACGAAGCGGCGGACGTCGTTCTCGCCGGCGACGCGCGCCAGCAGCCGCGTCGCCAGCGCGTTGTTGCGCACGGCCTCGACCGGGTTGAGCTCCATCAGCCCGACGTGCTTGTAGGCGGCGGCGTGGAACACGACCGTCGGGTGGTGCTCGGCGAACACCTCCCGCATGCGCTCGCCCTCCTTGCAGTCCGCCAGGACCACGACCAGCGTCGACGGGTGGACGTGGCGGTCGTCCTCCAGCTCGCGCTGGATGCGGAAGAGGTTGTCCTCGGCGTGGTCGAGCAGGATCAGCTTGCGCGGCGCCACGCGCGAGATCTGGCGGCACAGCTCCGAGCCGATCGAGCCGCCGGCGCCGGTCACCATGACCACCTCTCCCTCGAGGTAGCGCCCCACGCGGTCGAGCTCCATGCGCACCGGCTCGCGCCCGAGGATGTCCTCGACCTCGACGGGGCGCGCCTGGCGCACCACCGTGCCGCTGCCGGTCTGCAGCAGCTCGAAGACCGTCGGCAGCGTCCGCACCGCGATGCCGCGCGCGCGGCAGGCCGACACGACGCGCGCGCGGAGCGTGCCCGGCGCCGACGGGATCGCGATCGTGACCTCGTCGGGCTCGGCCTCGTCGAGGATCCGCGCCAGCTCCTCGGTTCTGCCGAGCACGCGCACGCCGTCGATCCGCATGCGGTGCTTGGTCGGGTCGTCGTCGACGAAGCCGACGGGGCTGAGCCCCAGCTCCGGGTTGCGGATGATCTCGCGGAGGACCAGCCGCCCGCCGTCGCCGGCGCCGATGATCAGCACGCGGCGGGCGCCGGCACGCGGGCGGAAGCCGCTCAGCGGCCGCTCGTAGACGGTGCGGGCGATGAACCGCGTGCCGCCGATGAACACGAGCGTCAGCAGGAAGAACAGCGCGAGGACGCCCGTGGGGATCGAGCGCGTGACGTCGCCGCGGTCGCCGGTCGTGACGATCACCGGGTGCGTGAGCGCGTTGAACGCGGGCACGAAGAGCGTCGCGACGATGACGGCCTGCAGGATCTTCACGTAGTCGCGCTGGCCGACGTAGCGCCAGAACTTCTCGTAGAGGCCGAACAGCGTGAAGATCAGCAGGGTCGCTGCGACGACGTAGAGCAGCGTCGCCTGCAGCAGGTCGGCGAAGTCGTCGGGGATCCCGCCGTCGAACCGCAGCCGGAAGGCGAGGAGGTAGGCGAGCGCCACCAGCGCCGCGTCGATGCCCAGCTGCGGCAGCGAGTGGCGGTGCAGGGGGAACGCGGCCGAGCGCATGCGTTGGCGCATCCGGCGCATCGCGGGGATTGTAGGGCGACGGGCGGACTCAAGCGCCCGCACGCCAGACCGATCACCCGGGACATGGTGAGGACCATCGTCCTCGGCGCCGGGCTGGCCGGCGAGCGACACGCGCGCGCATTCCGCGCGCTGGCCGACCGCTGCCTGCTCGCGGGCGTCTACGACCCGGACCGCGAAGCGGCCCGGCAGCTCGCCATGTCCCTCGGCATCCCGCTCTTCGACGAGCTCGAGCCGGCCTTCCAGGAGGCGCACGTCGCGATCATCGCCGGCGCGATCGAGTCGCGTCCCGCGCTGGCCCGCGCCGCGCTGGAGCAGGGCCTGGACGTGCTCATCGAGCCGCCCCTGGCCTCGACCGTCGACCTCGCCCATGGACTGCTGTCGGCGATCGTGCGCGCGCCGCGCCGGCCGGTTGCGATGGTCGCCTACGACGAGCACTTCGACCCCACCGTGCGTGAGCTGCGCGCGCTGGCGGCCGGCCAGACGCTCGTCGCCGTCCACGCCGAGCGCCTGGAGCCCAGCCACGCCGGCGGCCCGACGCCCGTGCACGACGTCGTGCACGATCTCATGCAGCGCGACCTGCAGTTCGTCCTCGCGCTCACCGGCGAGCCGATCGCGGCCACCCAGGCCGCCGGCCGGCGCGTACGCCGCAGCGGCCCGGTCGACCACGCCCAGGCGCTGCTGGTGATGGAGGACGACCTGGTCGCCTCGCTGGTCGCCTCGCGCGCCGGCGGCGACCGCGCCCGCCGCATCCGCGTGACCACGACCCAGGCCGAGATCTCCGCCGACCTCGACGCCGGCACGATCGAGGCGATCCACGCCACCGAGAGCGCCGGCGGCCGCCTCGAGTCGGTGGCCCAGCGCGTGACCGTCGCGCACGTCGATCCCGCCATCGCCCAGGCCGAGGCGTTCCTGCGCTACGTCGAGCGCCGCACCTCACCCGAGGTCGGCATCGGCATGGCCATCGCCTGCCAGGAGGCCTCGCTGGC
>JAOPZP010000533.1 GCA_025964055.1 Conexibacter sp. | reverse complement strand
GCGGCGGTGCACATGCCCGGCTCGCCGTCGACCTCGACCGCGTCCCGGACCTCGATCCGGTCGGCGACGGCCAGCAGCCGGTCCTCGCCGACGGTCGCGCTGCGCGCCAGGATCACGTGGTAGCCGTCGGCCGGGGCCGGGATCACGTCGTCGTAGGACGTCGGGTGGTAGCGCGGGCACGTGAACTTCACCGTGACGCCGTGCGTCGCGTCGGCGATCGTGGCGCCCGACGCCGGCGCGCGCGCCTCGGTCGGCAGGTCGTCGCGCCGCGCGCCCGCCACGCCCGGCAGCGCGCCGAGCAGGACGGCGGCCAGCGCCACGACCATCGCACACGGGACCCGTCGCTCCACGGGCCGACCCTATCCGGAGCGAGATGGGTTATTCCACGAGGCGCCTCATCTAGTGCAGGCCCGCCAGCGGGCAGACGAGCAGCGCCGCGCGGACCTGCGCGGCGGCCGCGGCGTGCGTGTGGGCACCGCCGCCGCCACCGGCCTCGGGCATGCCCTTCAACGGCGAGCGGTCCGCGCGCACCGCGCTGAGCAACCGCGTGGTGTTGCTCCCGAGATCGCGGACGAAGACGCCGGTCAGCCCGCGCGGCTTGCCGGGCCCGAGGTTGCCCGCCGTCGAGGCGAACACGACGCGCCGGCCGTCGGCCGACACCGCCGGCTCCGAGGCGTAGCCGTCGGCGGCCGCGCCCGCGGCGCCATCGCGCCGGCTGACCAGCACCGTCTGACCGGTCTGGCGATCGAAGAGGTAGATCCGCGAGCGCAGCCCCTTGATCGACGAGCTGTGGAACCGGAGCCGCGCGACGAACGCGACCCAGCGCCCGTCGGCCGAGATCGCCGACTGCGACGCGTCGCCCGGCGCCGAGCCACTGGCCAGGACCGTCGTGCCCGCCCGGAGGTCACGGATCCACACGCGCGAGCGGTTGCCGCGCGCGCCGAGGTTCGTCGCCCGCGAGGTGAACGCCACGACGGTGCCGTCCTGCGAGATCGCGGGCTCGTAGGCGTCGGAGTCGGTGGCCGCGCCCGTCGCGCCCGCTGCGCGCGAGACCAGGACCCGTTCGCCGTCGCTGCGCACCGGGTGCAGGTAGACCAGCGTGCGACCGTCGGGCTCGTCGGCCTCGGTGCCGGCGATCTGCGTGCCGTCGCCCGAGAGCCGCGGCAGGAACGACGCTCCGCGTTCGCCGTGCTCGGCGATCAGCCGCTCGCGGTGCGTCGCGCGGTTGAACACGTACAACCCGTTGCGCGCCGGCTCGTCGGCCGTCGCGTTGTCAGCGGCCTCGTACCCCACCGTCTGGCCGTCGGCCGAGATGGTGGGATTGAACGCGGTCCGCGTGGGCTTGCCCGCGCGGTCGAAGTGGCTGACCTTCTCGACGACGCCCGAGCGCAGGTCGCGCACCAGCACCGACATCTGCCCGACGCGCTTGGCGAGCGGGTACGTCGACTCCGCGGTCTCGAACGCGACCGCGCTGCCGTCGGCGGCCAGGACCGAGTTGTAGGCCGAGTGCGGCTTGCGCTTGGCAGGATCGGACTGCGGGCTGATCGCGAAGCGCCCCTTCCCCGCGAGGCGGTCGCCCGCGACGTGGATCTCGCCGAGCAGCTCGGCCAGGTGGATGGTCGTGCGGTAGGCGTCCCAGACGACGGTCTGGCCGTCGGCCGAGATCGACGGGTGCTTGGCCAGGTCGCCCGGCGGCAGGTCCGGCTTGTTCTTGCCGCCCGTCGGGCCGTTGTAGCGCGACTGCCCCAGCCAGCGCGGGACCTGGCGCAGCTGGCGCGCGAGCTGCGCGTCGGCCTGGTGGCGGCTCGTCTGCCCGTAGCGGACGCCGAGCGCCTGGGACGCGCGCAGCACGCGGTCGATCCCCCGCTGCATCGCGACGCGCGTGTGGTCGTGCAGCTCGCCGATCTGCAGCGGGCTCAGCTCCGAGCGGCGCAGCAACAGGAACTCACGCTGGGTCTTGACGCCGAAGATCCGCGTCGCGTGGTCGGCGATCGCGGTCTGGTGGAGGTCGTGGAACAGGATGTGCTGGCCGAGGTGGCCCTGCGTCAGCGTGCGGCGCGTGTGATCGGCGAGGACGCGCAGGACGTGGGCGGAGACCTGGCCACGCCGCGGGGCGACCAGCGCGCGGACGAGGCGCTCGCGCTTGAACCCGCGCCGCGCGGCGAACTGCGCCAGGGTGTTGGTGGCGTCGACGCGCACCCAGCGGAAGACCTCGCCGCGCGTGGTGTGCAGCAGCGCGTAGAGCCGGTCCTCGTCGAACGGCAGCCAGCGCAGGTTCACCCAGCCCTCGTCCGGGATCCAGTGCGGCTGCGCGCCGGGCGGCGCCAGCGAGTCGGCCGCCTGCGCCGACGGTGCGGCGGCCAGCAGGCAGCAGGTCACGACGGTCACGCAGAGCAGGCGCCTCATCCCGTTCCCGAACGTACCGGTTCGGACGGAGGTGACGCCACCGGTCCGTTCGCCGACACCGCGTCGTGCCAGAGCGTGAACGCCATGAGCGCCCACAGCGGGCGGGCGAGGTCCTCCTCGCGGGCGACGTGGCGCGCCAGCAGTGCCTGCACCGCCGCCGGCCGCAGGAAGCCCTGACGCCGCAGCGTCGCCTCCGAGAGCACGTCGGCCGCGAGCTCCCGCAGCGGTCCGCGCAGCCACGCGGCGGCCGGCGCGACGAAGCCGCGCTTGGGCCCGCGCACGATCTCGGCCGGCAGCAACGGCGCCGCCGCGTCGCGCAGGATCGCCTTCGTCTGCAGCCCGCGCAGCTTCGCCGCCGTCGGCAGCACGCGGGCCAGCTCGGCGACGACCGGGTCCAGGAACGGCACGCGGATCTCCAGGCCGTGGGCCATGCCGGCCCGGTCGGTCTGCAGCAGGAGGTCGTCGGCCAGGAACGTGCCGAGGTCGACGTCCTGGAGCCGGGCGATCTCGGGCGCGCCGGACGTCTCGGCCCAGCGTGCGCGGTGGACCGCCAGCGGGTCGGCGGTGCCGCGGCGCCCGGGCTCGACCAGCGCGTCGCGCGCCTCCGGCGACAGGATCTCCTTGAACGCGTGGTGGCGCTCCAGCGCGCCGAGGCCGGCGCCGCGCGCCAGGCGGCGCAGGCGGAAGTCGAGGCTCAGGTTGCGCGACGAGCTCGGTCGGCGCGCGACGAGCGGTGCGATCAG
>JAOPZP010000530.1 GCA_025964055.1 Conexibacter sp. | reverse complement strand
AGCAGCACGTCCATGAGCCAGCCGAGGGTGCCCCAACCGGTGAGCGAGCCGTGGTACACGAGGTGGACCAGGTTCGCGATACCCGTGCCGTTGGTCGTCGGGAGCTTCAACGAGACGCCCAGCCAGTTGAAGAACAACAGCCCCAGGAGCCCGATCGCCCCGAGCGCCGACATCGCCTCGCCCACGCGGATCCGGCTCATGCCGCGCCGACCTCCTGCTCGGAGGCGACCAGCTCGGCGGCGGTGAGCGTGTTGCGCAGCAGCATCGCGATCGTCATCGGGCCTACCCCGCCGGGGACCGGCGTGATCGCCGAGGCGACGTCGGCGACCTCCGCGAAGTCGACGTCGCCGTGCAGTCCGTCGTCGGAGCGATTGATGCCGACGTCGATCACCGTCGCGCCGGGCTTGACCCAGTCGGCCTTCACCATGCGGTCGCGGCCGACGGCGGCGATCAGCACGTCGGCCTCGCGGCAGACCGCCGGCAGGTCGCGCGTGCGGGAGTGCGCGATCGTGACCGTGGCGTTTGCTCCCAGCAGCAGCTGGGCCATCGGCTTGCCGAAGAGGTTGGAGCGCCCGATGACCACGGCGCGCGTGCCCTCCAGCTCGACGCCCGCCTCTTCCAACAGAACCATGACGCCAGACGGCGTGGCGGGCCGCAGGCCCGTGCGGCCCAGGGCGAGCAGGCCGGCGCTGACCGGCGTGAGGCCGTCGACGTCCTTGCGCGCGTCGATCAGGCCCGTGATGGCGACGCCGTCCAGCGGCTCGGGGACCGGCAGCTGGCACAGGATCCCGCTGACGGTGTCGTCGGCGTTGAGCTGGGCGATGAGCGCCTCGACCTGCTCGGTCGTCGCGTCGGCCGGCAGCCGGTGGTCGAACGGCTCGATGCCGACCTCGCGCGAGGCCTTCTGCTTGCCGCCGACGTAGATGGCGCTGGCGGGATCGTCGCCGACGAGGATCGTCGCGAGGCCGGGGCGCCGCCCCGTGCGCTGCACGAACGCCTCCACGTCGCCGGCCACCTCCGCCCGGACCTTCGCCGCGATCGCCTTGCCGTCGATGATCTCCGCGCTCACCGCCTGCACGCTACCCGCGCTTGCTGATGGGTGCCGCCTGGCAGCGCGAGCGGCGCAGACGGAGCCCCATCACCGCTTGCTGATCGGCGCATATTCCGCCATCAGCTTGCGCTCGCTGCCGTCCTTGGAGAACCGGATGATCACGACGCCGCCGGGTTCGACGCCGGTCACGACGCCCTCGCCGAAGGCCGCGTGGAGCACGTCCTCGCCGACGCGGAAGACCTTGTCGTCGGTCGAGGCGGCGGCCGCGTCGGCGCGCATCGACGCCCAGGACGCGCTGGCGCGCGGGCGGATCGACCCGCGGTCGGCGCCGGCGCCGTTGGCGTAGCCGGTCAGGGCGCCCTGGCGGTCGACGAGGTCGGGCGGGATCTCGGCGAGGAAGCGGCTCGGCAGCCCGTAGGCGCGCGAGCCGAAGACGTTGCGCTGGCGCGCGTGGGTCATCGTCAGGGCGCGCATCGCGCGGGTCATGCCGACGTAGCAGAGGCGCCGTTCCTCCTCCAGCGTCCCCTCGTCGATCGAGCGCGAGTGCGGGAACACGCCCTCCTCGCAGCCGATCATGTAGACGATGGGGTACTCGAGGCCCTTGGCGTTGTGCAGGGTCATGAGCGTGACCATCCCCGCGTCGTCCTTGCGGTTGTCGGTGTCGGACTGCAGCGCGATCTGCTGGAGGAACACGTCGAGGCGGTCGGCCTCGGCAGGCGCGACCGCGTCGAACTCGCGCGCGACCGCGACCAGCTCGCCGAGGTTCTCGATCCGCCCCTGCGCCTCGATGGTGCGCTCGGCCTCCAGCGCGTCGAGGTAGCCGGTCTCCGACAGCACGGCCTCGAGGAGGTCGCCCATCGGCACCGAGTCGGCCACGCGCTCGCGCAGGCCGTTCATGGTGGACATGAAGCGCTCGAACGAGCGGACCGCCGCGGTGCCCAGCCCGGGAACCCCGGCGGGGTCGTTGGCGGCCTCCCACACGGTGATGCCCATGTTCTCGGCGTGCGCGAGGACGCGCGAGAGCGACGTCTGGCCGATCCCGCGCTTGGGCGAGTTGGCCACGCGCGTGAAGGAGATGGCGTCCGCGGGGTTGGCCAGCAGCGTGAGGTAGGCCATCGTGTCCTTGACCTCGGCGCGCTCGTAGAACTTCGTGCCGCCGATGACCTGGTAGGCCACCTCGGCGCGCACGAGCGCGTCCTCCAGCACCCGCGAGTGCGCGTTGGTGCGGTAGAAGACCGCGATCTCGGCCAGCGACACGCCCTCGTCGACCAGCCGCTGCACCTCGCCGAGCACGTACCGCGCCTCGGCGTGCTCGTCCTCGAGCTCGCGGACGACGATCGGATCTCCCTCGCCCTGATCGGTCCACAGCGTCTTGTGCATCTGCGCCCGGTTGTGGGCGATCAGCGCATTCGACGCACTCAGGATCGTCTGCGTCGAGCGGTAGTTCTGCTCCAACTTGACGACCGTGGCGTCGGGGAAGTCGTCCTGGAAGTCCAGGATGTTGCGGATGTCGGCGCCACGGAACGAATAGATCGATTGCGCATCATCGCCCACCACCGCCAGGTTCTTGTGCTCGCCCGCGATGAGCTGCAGGAGGCGGTACTGGGCGTGGTTGGTGTCCTGGTACTCGTCGACGAGCACGTGGCGGAACGTCGCGGCGTAGCGGGCGCGGACCTCGGGGAAGAGCTCCAGGACGTTGACCATGCGGAACAGCAGGTCGTCGAAGTCCATGGCGTTCATCCGCACGAGCTCGCGCTCGTAGAGCTTGTAGGCCTCGGCGACGGTCTGCTCGAAGTAGCCGCCGACCATCTGCGCGTAGTCCTCGGCGCTGCGCAGCTTGTTCTTGGCGTCGGAGATCTGGTGGGCGACGGAGCCCGGGGTGAAGCGCTTGGGGTCGACGTCGAGCTGGTCCAGGCAGCGCTTGACCAGGCGGCGGGAGTCCGACGCGTCGTAGATCGTGAACTGGCGCGTGTAGCCGAGCCGCTGCGCCTCGGCGCGCAGGATCCGGGCGCAGGCCGAGTGGAAGGTCAGGACCCACATCGCGCGGGTGGAGTGCCCGAGGAGCATCCCGACGCGGTCGCGCATCTCGGCCGCGGCCTTGTTGGTGAACGTGATCGCCAGGATCTCGCCCGCCCGCGCGCGCTGGGTGTGGATCAGGTAGGCGATGCGATGGGTCAGCACCCTCGTCTTGCCCGACCCGGCGCCGGCGAGGATCAGCAGCGGGCCGTCGCCCGCGACGACCGCGGCGCGCTGGGGCTCGTTGAGGCCGTCGAGGAGATCGACGACGCGCTGGTCGGCAGGGGCTTCGGACGGCACCCCTCCATGGTAGGCACGCCTGCGGCGGTCGCCGCAGGCCAAGAAGTGCAGAGGTTGGACCCGCGTTCGCTGCGCAATGTGCGACGCACCGCCCTCCGGTCGGGCGCGGTGCGGGAGGACTCCACCCGTGGCGATCCCCTTCTGCAGGTCGGCCGGGCTCGGCCGCGACGGCCCGTGGGCGCGTCGCGCCCGGCGCTGCGGCGCACTGATGGTCGCTGCCACCGCGGTCGGCGCTCCGGCCGCCGCGGCGGCCGAGCCGCCCTGCGCG
>JAOPZP010000525.1 GCA_025964055.1 Conexibacter sp. | reverse complement strand
CCGGCGGGCTCGCAAACGGCGCGCCGCCGCCGTCACCGGCCCGCCGCGGGCGCCGGCCGGCCGCCAGCCGCGCGGCGACGATCGATCCGGCCGACGTGCCCACGAACGCCTCGGTCTCGCGCAGGTCGACGCCCGCGCCGTCCTCGATGCCGGCCAGCACGCCGTGCATCCATGCCTCGCCGACGATGCCACCGCCGGCCAGGACGAGCACGTCGGGTCGCAGGAACGCGGCGGGCGTCATCGGCGCCAGGCTAGCCACCCCTGAACGGCGCGCGACCGACGCCCGCCCTGGCCAGCAGACACTTGTACGTGATAACGTACGCGCCCTCGCATGGCCGTCGCCGACCAGCTCGACCAGATCCACATCGGTCCCCGTGTCCGCGCGCTGCGCGAGGCGATGGACCTCTCCTTGCGCGACCTCGCGGAACGCAGCGGCGTCAGCGCCCCGATGCTCTCCCAGGTCGAGCGCGGTGAGACCAGCCCGACGCTCGCCGTCGCCAGCCGCATCGCCGCCGGCCTCGAGCTGCGCCTCAGCCAGCTGCTGCGCCTCGACGAGGAGAGCTCGGTCAGCGTCGTGCGCTGCGCCGAGCGCCGCCGGGGCGGCGGCGCCGCCGGCCACGCCTTCGAGATCCTCACGCCGCCGCTGCCCGGCCAGCGGGCCGAGCTCAGCCGCCACGTCCTGGCGCCCGGCGCCGCGACCGGGGGCGAGGGCGACCCGCCAATGCACGAGCCCGGCAGCCGTGAGATCGCCGTCGTGGAGACCGGCACGGTCACGCTCGCCATCGACGGCAGCCGCCACGAGCTCTTCGCGGGCGACACCGTGACCTTCGACGCCGACCTGGCGCACCGCTTCGAGAACCCCGGACCCGGCGAGGCCGTGCTGCTCGCAGTCGTCAGCGCCGGCCTGCGCAGGAGTTAAGGACCATCACATGCCGAAGTCCCTGTTCGACAAGATCTGGGAGGCGCACGAAGTCGCCTCCGGGCTCATCTACATCGACCTGCACCTCGTCCACGAGGTGACCAGCCCGCAGGCCTTCGACGGCCTGCGCCTCGCCGGTCGCCCGGTGCGCCGGCCCGACCGCACGGTGGCGACCGCCGACCACAACGTGCCCACCGACGGCACGCCGATCGCGGCGCGCATCAAGGACGTGCTCAGTCGCACGCAGGTCGAGACGCTGGAGCGCAACTGCGCGGAGTTCGGGATCCCGATCCACTCGCTGGGCTCCGAGCACCAGGGCATCGTGCACGTCATCGGCCCGGAGCTGGGCCTGACGCAGCCCGGCATGACGATCGTCTGCGGCGACAGCCACACCGCCACGCACGGCGCGTTCGGCGCGCTGGCCTTCGGCATCGGCACCAGCGAGGTCGAGCACGTCCTCGCCACGCAGTGCCTGGTCCAGAACAAGCCCAAGTCGATGCGCATCCACTACGAGGGCGAGCTCGGCCGCGGCGTCACCGCCAAGGACCTCATCCTGGCCACGATCGGGCAGATGGGCGTCGACGGCGCCGCCGGCCACGTCGTGGAGTTCTCCGGCCCGGCGGTCCAGAACCTCTCGATGGAGGGGCGCATGACCGTGTGCAACATGACGATCGAGGGCGGCGGACGCGCGGGCATGATCGCCCCCGACGAGACGACGTTCGCGTGGGTCCGCGACCACGGGGCCGAGGTCGATCCCGCGTGGACCGAGCTCTACACCGAGGACGGCGCGACCTTCGACAAGGAGATCGTCGTCGACGCGTCGGCGATCAGCCCGATGGTCAGCTGGGGCACCAACCCGGCGCAGGTCGCGCCCGTGACGGCGTCGGTGCCGACGCCGTCCAGCGACGGCGAGGAGCGCGCGCTGGTCTACATGGGCCTGGAGGCCGGGACGCCGATCGAGGAGATCAAGCTCGACCGCGTGTTCATCGGCTCGTGCACCAACTCGCGCATCGGCGACCTGCGCGCCGCCGCCCGGATCGTCGAGGGCAAGAAGGTCAGCGGCGACGTGTACGCCATGGTCGTCCCGGGGTCGGTGCAGGTCAAGGCCCAGGCCGAGGCCGAGGGCCTGGACGCCATCTTCACCGCCGCCGGCTTCGACTGGCGCGGCGCGGGCTGCTCGATGTGCCTGGCGATGAACCCCGACAAGCTCGAGCCCGGCGAGCGCTGCGCCTCGACCTCGAACCGCAACTTCGAGGGCCGCCAGGGCGCGGGCGGCCGCACGCACCTCGTCAGCCCCGAGATGGCCGCCGCGGCCGCCATCGAGGGCCGCTTCGTCGACATCCGGAACTGGAACTAGATCATCATGAACGCCATCGAGACGATCACGGGGCCGGTCTCGGTCCTGATGCGCGACGACGTCGACACCGACCAGATCATCCCCAAGCAGTTCCTCAAGCGGGTGGAGCGCACCGGCTTCGGCGAGTTCCTGTTCTACGACTGGGCCAAGGAGCCGGGCTGGGACCTGCCGGTCAACCAGGTGCTGGTCACCGGGCGCAACTTCGGCTGCGGCTCCAGCCGCGAGCACGCGCCGTGGGCGCTCGAGGACTACGGCTTCCGCGTGGTCATCGCGTCGAGCTTCGCCGACATCTTCCGGTCCAACTGCACCAAGATCGGCATGCTGCCGGTGCAGCTGACGACCGAGGAGTGCGCGGCGATCGCGCAGGCCGGCTCCTGCCAGGTCGACCTCGCCGCCCAGGAGGTCCGCTGGGAGGGCGCCGGCGGGCTGCACACCGCGCGCTTCGAGATCGACCCCGAGATCAAGCACCGCCTGCTCGAGGGCCTCGACGACATCGCGCTGACGCTGAAGCAGGGCGACGCGATCGACGCCTACGAGCGCGACCTCGAGCGCTCCGGGCCGGTCACCACGGCGCTCGCCATCTAGGCGTTCGATGGCCTGACCGGGGACTTGCGGTCGGCGACCGCAAGTTCTGGCGCCGCGCGGCGTTTGCTGCTCCTGTCCCGTCCCGACACAGGAGGAGAGCACCTGATGAACCGACGCATCCTGGCGGGGGTCACCGTCCTCGCCGCACTGGCCCTGACGCCGAGCGCAGCATCCGCGTGGGCGCCCGCGGCGACGGCCCCCGTCCATCCCGGCGTGCAGGTCTTCACCGAAGGCGCGCAGTGCACGGCCAACTTCGTCTTCACGAGCGGTGGAGCCACGTACCTCGGCCAGGCCGCCCACTGCTCGGGCACCGGCGCGGCCACCGACACCAACGGCTGCACGGCGGCCTCGCTGCCGGTCGGCACCCCGGTGCAGGTGACCGGCGCGACCAAGCCCGGCACGATGGCCTACAACTCGTGGATCACCATGCAGTCCGGTGGCGAGGCCGACTCCGAGACCTGCCAGTACAACGACCTGGCGCTCATCAAGCTGGATCCGGCCGACGTCGCGCTGACCAACCCGTCGATCCCGAAGTGGGGCGGGCCGAGCGGCGTGGGCACCGAGACGGCGCTGGGCGACGTCTACAGCTACGGCAACTCGTCGCTGCGCGGCGGCGTCACGCAGCTGAGCCCCAAGCGCGGCAAGGTCGTCGAGGTCACCCCCGGCGGCTGGTCCTACACGCTCTACACGCTCACGCCGGGCATCCCCGGTGACTCCGGCAGCGCGTTCCTCAACGCCAAGGGCGAGGCCCTCGGCGTCCTCAGCACGGTGGCGATCGCACCGCTGGCGGCCTCCAACGGCGTCGGCGACATCGGCAAGGAGATCGCCTACGCGCGGGCCCACGGGTTCGCCGACCTGACGCTCGTGAACGGCACCGAGCCGTTCAAGGGTGGGCTCCCGTTCTGATCTGACTGAGGCAGAACGGGTGGGGCGGGACGGTTCGTATACCGTCCCGCCCCGCATGTCCACCAAGATCGTCACCCTCCCTGGGGACGGCATCGGGCCCGAGATCCTGGCCCCTGCCGTCGAGCTCCTGCGCGCCTTCGTGCCCGACGTCGAGATCGAGGAGCACGTCTTCGGCGGCGCCTCCATCGACGCCCACGGCACCGCGCTGACCGACGAGGTCCTCGCCGCGTGCCGCACCGCGGACGCGGTCCTGCTCGCCGCCGTCGGCGGTCCGAAGTGGGACACGACCGACCCCGCCCAGCCGCGCCCCGAGCAGGGCCTGCTCGGTCTGCGCAAGGGCCTCGGGCTCTACGCCAACCTCCGCCCGGTCCGGCCGGTCCCGGCGCTCTACGACGCCAGCCCGCTGCGCCGCGACATCATCGAGGGCACCGACCTGCTGGTCGTCCGCGAGCTCACCGGCGGCATCTACTTCGGCAAGTCGGGCCGCGAACCCGACTCCGCCTATGACACCTGCACCTACACCCGCGCCGAGGTCGAGCGCATCGCCCGCACCGCCTTCGAGGCGGCGCGCCGTCGCGCCGCCGCCTCCGGCCGCCGCGCCAAGGTCACCTCGGTCGACAAGGCCAACGTGATGGAGACCTCACGGCTCTGGCGCGAGGTCGTCACCGGCGTCGCCGCCGACTACGACGACGTCCACCTCGAACACCTGCTGGTCGACAACGCGGCGATGCAGCTGGTCTCGCACCCGGCCGACTTCGACGTCGTCGTCGCCGAGAACCTCTTCGGCGACATCCTCAGCGACGAGGCGGCGATGCTGACCGGGAGCCTCGGAATGCTGCCCTCCGCCAGCCTCGGCGCCGCGGGCGACCCCGGCCTCTTCGAGCCGGTCCACGGCTCGGCCCCCGACATCGCCGGCAAAGGCATCGCCAACCCGCTGGCGACCTTCCTCTCGGTGGCGCTGATGCTGCGCCACGGCCTCGGCCGCCCCGAGGACGCCGAGCGCATCGAACGGGCCGTCGACGAGGTGCTGGAAGACGGGATGAGGACCCCCGACCTGGCCGGAGGGACGCTGGCACCGCCGCCGATGGCGGACGTCCCCCCGGAGGTCGAGGTCGGCACCGCGGAGATGACCACCGCGGTGATCGAGGCTCTCGCCTCCTGACGCGGTGCTAGGGAGCGGTCACCGCCCACTGGCCGACCGCGGCGAACGGTTTCGTCGCTTCTTTGGCTTTGGCGACGAGGCCGATTCCCAGCCTCGTGTTGGGTTCCGCCGTCAGCGGCGCCGTCGCATCGAGGTTGGTTTCGGTGGTCAGGTAGATGCAGAGGTTGCCGGCGGTCGCTCCGGGCGTCTGTTCGCTGCCG
>JAOPZP010000522.1 GCA_025964055.1 Conexibacter sp. | reverse complement strand
ACGACCGTCGAGATCAAGGACGTGGAGATCCCGGAGCGGATGCAGCACGCCATGGCGCGCCAGGCCGAGGCCGAGCGCGAGCGGCGCGCCAAGATCATCAACGCCGAGGGCGAGTTCCAGGCGGCGGCGCGCCTGCACGACGCGGCCGACGTGATCAGCCGCAACCCCGTGACGATCCAGCTGCGCTACCTGCAGACGCTGATCGAGGTCAGCAACAACCAGAGCTCCACGATCGTCTTCCCGCTGCCGATCGACATCCTGCAGCGGCTCATCCCCTCCGACGCGTCCGGCGAGGCGAGCGCCGACGCGCCCGAGCCCGCCCGCCTCGAGGAGGCGCTGGCCGAGGCGCGCACCGCGCTCGAGGCGGGCACCGACCAGCCTGCTCGCCTCGACGCAGAGATGACGGGCGAGCCGCGCTCGCGGGTAGGCACCGCCCATGGCCGAGCCGACGCCGCCGTGGAAGGCGACCCTCCCCGAGGCTGAGCGCGCCCTGCTGCGGCCGTCGCCGGCGCCGGCGCACGCGGGCGCGATGAAGGCCGTCCTCACCGACGAGCGCTTCAGCGACGACGGCTGGATCTTCGAGCGCAAGCTCGACGGCGTCCGGTGCGTCGCCGTCCGCGACGGCGGGCCGGTCAGGCTCCTCTCGCGCAACGACCTGTCGTTCAACGGTCGCTTCCCCGAGATCGCCGCCGCGCTCGAAGCCCAGCCCCAGCGCCGGTTCGCGGTCGACGGCGAGATCGTCGCGTTCGACGGCGCGCAGACCAGCTTCGCGAAGCTGGCCCAGCGCGGGCGCACGCACGTCCCCGTCTTCTTCTACATCTTCGACGTGCTGTGGCTCGACGGCGAGGACGTCCGCGCCCTGCCGCTGCGCTCCCGCAAGCGCCTGCTGCGCTCCGCGCTGGACTTCGACGACACGTCGCTGCGCTTCTCGGCCCATCGCAACGGCGACGGCGAGGCGTTCTTCGCCGAGGCGTGCCGCAAGGGGTGGGAGGGCCTGATCGCCAAGCGCGCCGACAGCCGCTATGCCGAGAAGCGCTCCCGCGACTGGCTCAAGCTCAAGTGCGAGCAGGGCCAGGAGCTGGTGATCGGCGGTTACACGGCGCCGAAGGGCTCACGCGCCGAGTTCGGCGCGCTGCTGCTCGGCTACTACGACGACGACGGCCTGCTCCGCTACGCCGGCAAGGTCGGCACCGGCTTCGACGAGGCCACGCTCCGGAGCCTCGGTGGGCGGCTCCGCGAGCTCCGTCAGGACGAGCCGCCGTTCGCCGACGCCGCCTCCATCCGCGAACGCACCGCGACCTGGGTCAGGCCCGAGCTCGTCGCCGAGGTGGCCTTCACCGAGTGGACGACCGCCGGCCGCCTTCGCCACCCCCGCTTCCTGGGCCTGCGCGACGACAAGTCCGCACGGGACGTCGTCCGCGAGGCGCCGTCGCACAGCTCCTAGCTGGGCAGCGGACGAAGCCGCACCTCGAGCGTGCCGTCGCGCTCGCGCACGTCGAACGACGGCTGGGGCGCGCTGGCCGGTCCGCGGCGGACCGCCCCGTCGGCCCGGGCGAAGCGGGACCCGTGGCAGCGGCACTCGATCTCGTCGCCGTCGACCGTGCCGTCGGCCAGCGAGCATCCGCGGTGCGAGCAGCGGTCGTGCAGGGCGAACAGCTGGTCGCCATCGCGGAGCAGCAGCACGGGGGTGTCGTCGACGACCACGCGCGCCGGGCGCCCGTCGGTCACGTCGACGGCGTCGCCGGCCGACGTCCAGTCGGTCGGCCCCGCGTCGTAGATCGTCTGGTCGGGACCGATGCCCTGGGCGAAGGACAGGTGCCCGCCGAGGTAGCCGCTGAGCCCGAGCAGCGTCGCACCGCCCAGGCCGAGCACGGTCCCGCGCAGGCCGTGGCCGTTGCGGCGCGCGGGCAGCGAGGCGGCATAGAGCGCCAGCGCACCGGCGTTGCACGCGGCATGGACGAGCCCGACGCGCCGCACGGGGTCGTTGCCGTACTCGGAGTCGCCCCAGTCGTTGGCGCCGGTCAGGGCGGTCGGGACCGAGGCGAGGATCCCCACGCCGATGAGGCGCCGCCGGGCGCGGCCGCCGTCGTCGCCGCCGAGGACGTCGAGCAGCGTGGTGCTGAGGAACGAGCCGACCACGACGTCGGTCAGCAGCGGATGGGCGGCATGCCCGAGCCACGTGCCGCTCAGCGCCTCCTTCAGCGCCGTGGGCGCGGTCGCCTGGCGCACCCGCGCGGCGATCGCGCGGGCGGGGCCGTCGAGGCCGTCGGCGGCCTCGATCTGGTCGACCAGGGGCTCGAAGGGCGTCTTGCGCCGCGGTCCGCCGTCGATGGTGGTCATGACGCGGCTCTACCCGACCATCGCTCCGGATAGCCGGGCCTCCGATCAGGCCCGCTCGCGCACCAGATCCAGCAGCCGGCCGAGCACGCGCGGCCCGTCGATCCGCAGGCCGTCGTGGGCGAGCTCGTTGGTCAGCCACGGGCGCAGGCCCCGGATCTCGGCGGCGGCCGCCTCGGAGAACGCCCGCGGCACGTAAAGGTCCTCGGCGTAGATGAGCGCCGCGACCGGCACGGCGTTGCGGCGCAGCCGGTCGCGGTCGTACAGCGGCGGCCACGCGTGCGCGGCGAGGATCTCGGCGGCCTCGCGCAACGGCGCGAGCGCCCCGTACTCCTCGAACATCCACGGGAAGACGTGCTCGGCGGTGAACAGCTCGGGTTGCTCCCCGAACGCCTCGGGCAGGACGCGGTCGGCCGCCCACCGCGTGGTCCCGCCGTCGGCCCAGCACGCTTCGTGGATGATCGCCCACAGCGGCTGCCGCGCGAACGGGACGGCCGCCTCGACGTCGTGCAGGAAGGCCGGCGAGCCCACCGGCAGCTCGAGGAGGTGATGCAGCCGGTCGGCGCCGCCGGTCATGCCCAGGACGTTGCCGAGCTGGCGCAGGCGCCGGCACGTCAGGCGATCGCCGGAGGGCAGCCGGAGGTCCTCGGCGGCGAGCCGCTCGTGCAGCGCCAGGACGCGGGCCCGGTCCTCGGGGTAGCGCTCGTAGTACTGGTGGTTGGCTTGGAGCGTCCGGGCGAAGGTCGCTTCGTACACCTCGTCGATCCCCGCCTCCAGCGCCGGGAGCCCTCCAGTGATGAGGGCCGCCGAGAGGCTGTCGGGCGCGAGGCTCAGGTAGGTCGTGACGCACATCCCGCCGAAGCTCTGACCGAGCACCGCCCAGCGGTCGATCCCGAGGGTGCGCCGGAGGTGCTCGGCGTCGCGCACGATGGCGTCGGCGCGGAAGTGGGTGAGGTGGTCGGCCTGCTGAGCGGGGGTCAGGTCCGGCAGGGCGCCGATCGGGCTGGAGCGGCCCGTGCCGCGCTGGTCGAGCAACAGCACGCGGAAGTCCTGCAGCGCGCGCGGCAGCCAGCCGGGCGACGGCGGCGGTCCGGTCGGCCGTGGCGCCTCGGTCCCCGGGCCGCCCTCGAAGTAGACGAGCATCGGCCGGTCGGCCCCGTCGGGATGGGCGACCTCGCGCGCGTAGACCGTCATGCGCTCGCCGTCGGGCCGGTCGTGGTCGAGCGGGACCGAGACCTCGTGGTCGGTCTGGAGGAGGCCGGCGATCAGGCGGGTGTCGGACATGGTCGCGTGGAGTCTTCCATCGGGCCCGCGTGACGGTGCCATGCTCTTGCGATGCGTCGCGACCGCCGGCTCGTCCCGACCATCGCCCGCGGGGCCGCGGCCGGGGCGATCGGCACCTTGGCGATGGACCTGGTCTGGTACCGGCGCTACCGTCGCGGCGGCGGCGCGGCCGAGTTCGCCGACTGGGAGATCACCCACGACCTCGAGAGCTGGGAGCAGGCGCCGGCGCCCG
>JAOPZP010000518.1 GCA_025964055.1 Conexibacter sp. | reverse complement strand
CCGCCTCGGGCGCGAACATCACCTACAAGCTGCTCTACAACGACACGGTGGCCATGACGGGCGGCCAGGACGTCGTCGGCCAGCTGAAGATCCCCGAGCTGACGCGCTGGCTGGCGCTCGAAGGCGTCCGGCAGATCATCGTCACGGCCGAGGACCCCTCGCGCTACAAGGGCGTCGAGCTCGACCCGATCGCCTCGGTCCGCCACCGCGACGAGCTGCCCGAGGCGCAGGCCGAGCTGGCCCGCGTGCCCGGCGTCACCGTCCTGCTGCACGACCAGCACTGCGCCGCCGAGCTGCGCCGCCTGCGCAAGCGCGGCAAGGCCGTCGATCCGGTGGAGCGCATCCACATCAACGAGCGCGTCTGCGAGGGCTGCGGCGACTGCGGCGCGAAGTCCAACTGCATGTCGGTGCTGCCGGTGCAGACCGAGTTCGGGCGCAAGACGCAGATCCACCAGTCCTCGTGCAACAAGGACTACTCCTGCGTCAAGGGCGACTGCCCGTCGTTCCTGACCGTCATCCCGTCGACCAAGGCCACCAAGAAGGCCAAGGCGGCCGCGGCCGCGTTCCCGGCGCCCCCGGCGGGGATGCCCGAGCCGACGCTGCGGGTGCGGCGCGACGACTTCCTGATGCGCATGCCGGGCGTGGGCGGCACCGGCGTCGTGACCGTCTCGCAGATCCTGCAGATGGCCGCGATGCTCGACGGCAAGCACAGCTACGGCCTCGACCAGACGGGCCTGAGCCAGAAGGGCGGCCCGGTCGTCTCCGACGTGCGCATCGCGCGCGATCCGATCGAGGGCTCCAACAAGGCCTGCGCCGGCGAGGCCGACCTGCTCCTCGGGTTCGACGTCCTCGGCGCCGCCAACCCCGGCAACCTGATCGTCGCCGACGCGGCGCGGACCGTCGCCGTCGTCAACACGCACGCGGTCCCGACCGCGGCGATGGTGACCGACACAGGCGTCAAGTTCCCCGCCTTGGAGCGCAACGTGGCGGCGATCGAGCGCGCGACGCGCGCCGACGAGAACGTCTACGTCGACGCCGAGGCGCTGTCGGAGGCGCTGTTCGGCGACCACATGCCGACCAACACGGTGTTGATCGGCGCGGCCTACCAGGCCGGCTGCCTGCCGCTGAGCGCCGACGCGCTGGAGCAGGCGATCCGCCTCAACGGCGCGGCGGTCGAGAAGAACCTCGCGGCGTTCGCCTGGGGCCGCGCGGTCGTGGCCGCGCCCGAGGTGGTGCAGGAGGTGCTCGACGGCGAGGTGGTCCCCGCGGCCGCCGCGCTGTCGGGCGTCGCGCTGGAGATCGTGGACGCGACCGGCGCCGCCGGCGAGCTGCGCCGGCTGCTGGAGATCCGCGTGCCGGAGCTCATCGCGTTCCAGGACGGGAGGCTGGCGCGCCGCTACGCCGAGGACGTCATGGCGGTGGCCGAGGTCGAGGCGGCGCGCGGGGCGCCGGGGGAGACGGCGGTCGCCGAGGCGTTCGCGCGTAACCTCTTCAAGGTGGTGGCCTACAAGGACGAGTACGAGGTCGCGCGCCTGCACCTCGACGCCGTCGAGGCCGCCAAGCTGCGCGGCACCTTCGGCGACGGGGCCAAGGTGTACATCATGCTCCACCCGCCGGTCCTGCGGGCGCTGGGGCTCAAGCGCAAGCTCAAGCTCGGGCGCTGGTTCCTGCCGGCGTTCCACATGCTGCGCGCGATGCGCCGGCTGCGCGGCACGAGGCTCGACCTCTTCGGGCTGCCGGAGGTGCGCCGCGTCGAGCGCGCGCTGCCCGCCGAGTACCGCGCGCTGGTCGACCGCTCGCTGGAGCGCCTGACCCCGGTCACCCACGCGACCGTCGCCCAGATCGCCGAGCTGCCCGACGTCATCCGCGGCTACGAGGACATCAAGCTCGCCAACGTGGCGCGCTTCCGCGAGCAGGCGGAGGCGTTGGAGGCCCAGCTGGCCGGCGGCGCCCAGAGCGGTGGGTTCACGCTGCCGATGGCACAGGGGTAGGGGCGGGGACTCGGCGCGGGCGTCGAGGGACGACTCAACCGCGCATCGAGTGGTTCAGTCGTCCCTCGATGGGCTTGTGGCGCGCAGCTCCATGTGCCGGGGGCGCCGCGAGACGTGGTTCGTCGGCATTGACGAGAGCGGGCCGGGTGGGCGTCGCGTCACGCGGTCGGTCGTCCGCCGTCGCGGGGGGAGCGGGGGTGGGCCTGTTGGGCGCGGTAGGACCGCGGTGTACGGGCCCACCGGCTGCAGTGGCGTGGCGGAGGGCGGGGTGGGCCTGTTGGGCGCGCTGGGGCCGCGGCGTACGGGCCCACCCACCGCGGGCGCCGCCGGACGACGCCAGGCGGTCGCGCCCCCGGACGCGTTCGTTCTCGTCAGTGCTCACGATCCAGCGCTCGCGCCGCCCCGGCGCCGGAGCTGCGCGCCACCGGCCGTCGAGGGACGACTGAATCTCGTACAGCGAGATTCAGTCGTCCCTCGACGCGTGTGGGGGCGGTGGGGGCGGTGGGGCCCCACCCAACGCCGGCGGCACCGCCGGGTCCACCAACTCCCACAACAACGTCGACCAGCCGAAGTCGTGGGCGCCCATGCCGTAGCCCTCGCGGGCTTCGTAGTACTCGCGGAACCCCTCGCGCGCGACGACGGCGGTCAGCCGCCGGGCGAGCGTGTCAGCCTCGTCGTCGAGGCCCAGGCGGCGCAGGCCGAGCGACACCAGCCACGCGCTGTTGATCCACGAAGGGCCGCGCCAGTGGCGGTGGCGGCCCCACCACGTCTCGCGCGAGGTGTGCGTCGGGTCGTCCAGGGCGACCGCCGGCAGCGGCACGCCGTCGGCGAAGCGCGGCGCCCGCAGCACCTCGTCGACCAGCCGTTGCGCGATGGCGTCCGGGAGATCGGGCAGCGCGAGCGGCGCCAGCGTGTCCCACGTCACCGGGCGATCGGCGGGCGCGGTGGGATGGACCGCGTGGCGCACGTCGTCGGCGAAGCGACCGCGCCGGGGGTCGTACAGCCGCTCGATCAGCGCGGGCGTCAGCGACGGGCGCCCCAGCGCCTGCTCGCTCAGCGACCACGCCACGTTGGTCAGGACCTCGCACACCACGGGCCGGCCCGCGGCCGCGATCCGGCGCGCGTCGAAGCCGAGCCGCCGGTTGCGCGCGATGAGCAGCGGGAAGCGCATCCGCCCCTGGGCGAGGCGGCCCCAGACGTGGTCGAACTTCGGCGACGCGTCCATCCCGGACTCGTCGGGCTGGATGAGCCACAGCAGCCCGTCGGGCTCCAGCGCGCGGTGCTCGCGCAGCCACTCGTGGTGGCGGGCGATCCGCGGCTCGGCCGCCGGATCGCCGACCGCCCAGGCCCACGCCCAGGCGAGGATCGGCGGCTGGATCGTGCTCGTCATCAGGTCGGAGCGCGAGGCGATGTTGTAGCGGATGGCCCGCTGCCAGTCGAGCGGGTGCCCCCACAGGACGGTGTGGCCGATGAACCCGTCGGGGTCCATGGCGGTCAGGAGCGTCTCGAGCTCGGCCCGCGCGCCCGGAGCGTCGAAGCGGCGGCGCACGATCGCGTGGAAGCACGAGTCCCAGTACCACTGCCACGGGTAGCTGCGCGGGCTCGGCACCGAGAACGCGTAGTGGCGGCCGCGGTACTCGCCGTCGCGCCAGTTGCCCTCCAGCACCGCCCGGGCCGCGGCCGGGACGTCGAAGGCGGTCGTCGTCCCGGCGGCCATGCCCGAGGTTGTAGCGCGTGCGGCGGCCGGGCGCTCGCCGCACGCATGATCGCGCTAGTTGTTCGGCGCCTCGGCGCTGATGTCGGCCAGCGCGGAGTCCGAGTCGAGCTCGACGGCGAGATCGCCCAGCGAGACGATGCCCACCGGGCGGCCGTCCTGGACCACCGGAGCGCGACGGACGTCGTGCTCGCGCATGAACCGCACGGCATCGTGGATGGACTGGTCGGGGGTGAGCGCCTCGACGTCCTTGGTCGCCACCTCGTCGACCTTGACCTCGTCGGGATCGCGGCCGTCGGCGATCGTCCGGACCACGATGTCGCGGTCGGTCACGATGCCGGCCAGCCGGCCGCCGTCTTCCACCAGCACGGCGCCGACGTCGCCGTCGCGCATCTGCCGCGCGGCGTCGTGGACGGTGTCGGTCGGACGGATCGTGCGCGGATCGTGGGTCATGACCTCGTTGATCGTGCGCGCCATCTGGAGCACCACCTTCCTCGGTTGCGAAAGGACCGTTGCATTCATCGCTACCCGGCCGCGCCGCACGCGTACGCCTTCGCCGTCCGGGGCACGTCCGACGCATGGCCGCCGCCGGCCCCGTGGGGATCGTCATCGCCACGCGCGACCGCCGCGCGGCGCTGCTCGACAGCCTCGAGCGGCTCCGCGCGCTGCCCGAGGAACCCCCGATCGTCGTCGTCGACAACGGCTCGCGCGACGGGACCGCCGCGGCGGTGCGGGAGGCGTTCGGCGACGTCGCCGTCCTCGAGCCCGGGCGCAACCTCGGCTCGGCCGCGCGCACCGTCGGCGCCCGGGCGCTGGCGACGCCGCTGATCGCCTTCGGCGACGACGACTCGTGGTGGGCGCCGGAGGCGCTGACGACCGCTCAGGACCTCTTCGCAAGTTCGCCGCGCCTCGGGCTGCTCGCCGCGCGGGTGCTCGTCGGCGACGGCGAGCGGCTGGACCCGACGTGCGCGACGATGGCGCGGTCGCCGCTGCTCTCGCCCGGCGCGGGACTCGGCCCGGCGGTGCTGGGCTTCGTGGCGTGCGGGGCGATCGTCCGCCGCGATCCGTTCCTGGCCGTCGGCGGGTTCGACGAGCGTTACGGCATCGGGGGCGAGGAGCGCCGGCTCGCGGTCGAGCTGGCCGCCGCCGGGTGGGCCCTGGCCTACGCCCCACAGGTCGTCGCCCACCACCATCCGGCGGCGACCGCCCCGCGCCCCGAGCGGGTGCGGCGCCAGCTGCGCAACGACCTGTGGTCAGCGTGGCTGCGCCGGCCGGCGGGGGCGGCGCTGCGCGAGTCCGC
>JAOPZP010000510.1 GCA_025964055.1 Conexibacter sp. | reverse complement strand
GGGCAGCGAGCCGATGAGGATGGTCCCCATCAGGACGAAGTCGATGTTGCCGGCGACCAGCTGTGCGAGGCCGGCGGCCCAGAGCACGATCGCGGCGTGGAACACGTCGGTGCCCACCACGCGATGGGGCGTGAGCCGGAAGACCAGGATCAGCGCCAGGCCGATCAGCGCGCCCGAGCCGACGCTCGTCAGGCCGAGCAGGAAGCCCAGCACGAGGCCGAGGCCGACGGCCTGGATCTTGACGCCGGTCGTCAGCACGACGGTGTGGCGCTCGCGCTCGATCGCCGCGCGCAGGAACAGCGCCCGGAACAGCATCGAGAGCGAGACGACCAGCAGCGCGCACGCCACGCCGGTCAGCAGGATCGACGGCGAGTGCTTGAGCACGAGCTCGAGCAAGATCACGCCGGCGATCGAGCCCGGCACGCTGCCGAACGCCAGCCACTTGGAGACGCCGAGGTCGACGGTCCCCTTGCGCAGGTGACGCCAGCCGCCGAGCGACTTGGTGATCGCGCCGTAGGCCAGATCGGTTCCGATCGCCACCGTCGGGTGGATGCCGGCGAACAGGATCAGCAGCGGCGTCATGAGCGAGCCGCCGCCGATCCCCGTCATCCCGATGAGGATGCCGACGCCGAGGCCGAAGACGATGACGAGCGGGTCCACGAAGACCTCAGACCACGTGCACGCTGTCGGTGGTTCCGGTCGATCCGGGCGAAGCCGGGACGTGCAATCCACACTCGGTCTTGTCGGTCCCCGCCCAGCGGCCGGCGCGGCCGTCGCCGGGCTGGGTGCAGCAGGCGCAGCCGATCGAGGCGTAGCCCGAGTCGTGCAGCGGGTGGTACGGGAGGTCGCGCTCGAAGATGCGCCCCCACACGTCCTTCTCGGTCCAGAACGCGAGCGGGTTGTACTTGGCGATCCCGCGCTTCTCGTCGACCTCGACCAGCTCGGCGCTCGCACGCGTCTCCGCCTGGTCGCGGCGCACGCCGGTGATCCACGCGTCGGCGTCGCCGAGGGCACGCTCCAGCCCCGCGACCTTCAGCGGGGTGCAGCAGTGCTCGGGGCCGGTCCACGGCGCCTCGGCGTTGGCCGCGTCCTCGACCTCGACGTGCACGCCGTAGTGGTCCTCGAAGCGCTTCCAGGTCTGGAGCGTCTCGGGGAACAGCACGCCGGTGTCGATCGTGACGACGCGAATGCCGTCCCACCCGCCCGCGATCGTCAGCAGCTCGTCGAGGATCACCGACTCCTCCTTCTGGAAGGAGCACAGGAAGACGAGCCGCCCATGCCCGGCCGCCTTGACGAGAGTCTCGGTGAGCTGCTCGTCCTTCAGACCGCGCATTCGCCCTCGCCGCGGATGACCTGGAAGGGCACGCTGCGGTCCCAGTCCAGGAACATGTTCATGGTGTCGAGGCCGAACTCGACCGGCAGCGCCAGGTCGTGCTTGACCTCGTCCTCGAACCGGGTGGTCCCGACGCGGTCGGCGTAGGCCTTGAACGTCTCGCCCTCGGTGCGCTCCGCCTCGTACATGCGGATCCACCGCTCGACGGCGACCGGCACGCGCTTGGCGGGCAGGCGCACCTTCAGGCGCGTGCCGTAGCCGACCTGGCCCTGCTCGTAGGTGCCGCCGACGTGGGCGACGTACGCGGGGATCGTGTGCTCGCCGACCTTGATCGACGCGCCGTAGAACCC
The DNA here is from genome assembly GCA_025964055.1 of Conexibacter sp. Classification (GTDB taxonomy): domain Bacteria; phylum Actinomycetota; class Thermoleophilia; order Solirubrobacterales; family Solirubrobacteraceae; genus Baekduia. Next base: position 2,707 of record JAOPZP010000510.1, on the reverse strand, counting down.
GAGGTCGGCGATGTGGTGCTGGCTGCAGCCGTTGGGGCAGCCGGAGTTCTTGATGTGGATCCGCCGCGAGAGCGGGTCCTGGATGTCCATCTCCAGCAGCTTGGCGTTGATGGCCGCGTTGAGGCCCATCGAGCTGGTGATGCCGAGCTTGCAGGAGTCGGTGCCGGGGCAGCTGACGTTGTCGGTGATCTCCTGCGCGCCGGCCTCGCCGAGGCCGATGGCGGTCAGGCGCTGCCAGACGTCGTAGATCGCCTCGTCGCGCACCCAGCGCAGCACGAGGTTCTGCCCGACGGTCGTGCGGGCCCAGCCGCCCGAGAAGTCGCGCATGATCTGGCCGAGGTCGCGGAACTGCGACGGGGTCAGGTCGCCGCGGTAGACCTTGATCTCGACGGCGTTGAAGCCGGCCTGCTTCTGGGCGCGGACGTTGGACTCGCAGAAGCGCTCGAACTCGCTCAGGTCCCCGTTGGGGGAGCCGAACGCGGCCGGGACGGCCGGCGCGCCGGCCTCCTCGTCGATGTCGAAGCGGCGCGCGGCGACCGAGAAGTCGCGCTCGGCGACCCAGTCGCCCTTCAGCTGCTCGTCGACCTGGGTGCGCAGCTCGTCGATGCCGAACTTGTCGACGAAGACCTTGATGCGGGCGCGGGCGCGGTTGACGCGGAGCCAGTCCTGGGCGTCGAAGATCCGGAAGACGGCCTCGGCCACCTTCAGGTAGTCGCCGTTGTCGGCCAGGACGAAGTCGTAGAGCGTCGGCGCGATGCGCGGCATGATCGACGTGCCGCCGCCCACGCGGACCTCGAAGCCGCGGTTGCCCGCGGCGTCGACCTTGGAGATGAAGGCGATGTCGTGGATGCCGGTGATCGAGCGGTCCTCGCCCGGCGTGCCCTCGAAGGCCGTCTTGATCTTGCGCGGCATCAGCTGCGTCGTGGGGTGGCGCACGAAGTAGCGGACGTAGGCGCCGACGTAGGGCGTCGGGTCGAAGACCTCGCCCTCCAGGATGCCGGCCCACGGGTCGCCGGTGACGTTGCGCACCGTGTTGCCGCAGCCCTCGCGGCTCGACAGGTTGGCGTCGGCCAGCTCGCGGATCGCCTTGGCGGCGTCGCGCAGCGGGATGTGGTGGATCTGGATGTTCTGCCGCGTCGTGATGTGGCCCTTGTTCAGCGGGGCGTACTTCTCGACGACGTCGGCGAACGCGTCCATCTGGTCGGGCGTGATGCCGCCGAAGGGCAGCTTGACGCGGATCATCTGGACGTCGGGCTGGCGCTGTCCGTAGACCCCCTGCTTCAGGCGGAAGCCGATGAACTCGTTCTCGGGCGTCTGGCCTTCGAGGAACTTCTCGGCCTCGTTGTCGAAGTCATCGAACTCCTGCGTGATCGCAGGGATGATGTGGCCGGGGACGTTCTCGTAGACCTCGGGGTTCTTGAGGGTCCCCTTGCGGCCGACGGTGGTGGGCTCCATGAGGTGCGTTCGATCTCCGGTCGGGTGCGGACGAGCACGCAAGGTAGCAAAACCCGATTGCAAATCCACCTTTTCGCTCTGCCGCGTCGGCAGGCCGTTTTCGCACGGTTTCGGTGGGGAAACGGCCCCCGCGGCGTCGAGGGACGACTGAATCTCGTAGAGCGAGATTCAGTCGTCCCTCGACGGGCGCTGGGGTGGGTCAGACCGCCGCGCGGCGGCGCTGCAGCTCGGCGCGCTCGACGGCGTTGCCCGTGGCCGCGATCGCCCGGTCGTAGGCGTCGGCCGCGGCGTCGGGCGCGCCGGTGCGGCGCAGCAGCTCGGCGTGGGCGGCGTGCAGCGGGGCGTAGCGCTCCAGGCGCGGGTCGTCCAGCAGTGGGGCGACCAGCTGCAGGCCCGCCTCGGGCGCGCCGGCGAAGGCGAGCGCGGCGGCGCGGTTGACGCGGATGACCGGCGACGGCGCCCGCCGATCGAGCTCGGCGTAGAGCGCGGCGATCTCGACCCAGTCGGTCGCGTCGGCCGAGACCGCGGTGGCGTGCAGCGCGGCGACGGCGGCCTGCAGCTGGTACGGCCCCGGTCGGCGCAGGGCGATCGCCTGGTCCAGCGCGCGCGTGCCCTCGGCGATGCGACCGCGGTCCCACTGCGTGCGGTCCTGGCGGTCGAGCGCGACGTAGGCGCCGTCGTCGTCGGTGCGGGCCTCACGCCGGGAGTCCTGGAGGAGCATGAGCGCGAGCAGGCCGGAGACCTCGGGGTCGTCGGGAACGAGGTTGGCGAGCAGGCGGCCGAGGCGGATGGCCTCGGAGCACAGCTCGCCGCGGACCAGGCGGTCGCCCTCGGCGGCGGCGTAGCCCTCGTTGAAGATGAGGTAGATGGTCGCGCAGACGCCAGCGGTCCGGGCCGGCAGGAGCTCGGGCGGCGGAATCCGATAGGGGATCCCGGCCGCGGCGATCTTGCGCTTGGCGCGCACGAGGCGCTGGTACATCGCGGCCTCGGTGGTCAGGAACGCGCGCGCGAGCTCGGCGGTGCTCAGGCCGCCCAGCGACTTGACGGTCAGCGCGACGCGCGCCTCGAGCGCCAACGCCGGATGGCAGCACGTGAAGATCAGGCGCAGGCGGTCGTCGCCGATGGCGTCGCCGTCGGCGTCCTCGATCGCGGCGAGCGGATCGGCGGCGGCGCTCGCGCTCGCGGTGGCGGTGTCGCGGCGCGCGAGGGCGGCGAGGCGCTCCACGCGGTCGGCCATCCCGCGCTCGCGCCG
>JAOPZP010000501.1 GCA_025964055.1 Conexibacter sp. | reverse complement strand
CGCCCCCGAAGCCGAGGGCGATGGTCGTGTGGCCGCTGCCGTGGCCGCCGCCGTGGCCGCGGTGCCCAGCCCGCCCGAGGTCGAGCTGCGCGGTCTGGACGAGGTTGCCGGCGGGCGCCGCGTCGTAGTGCCAGTCCATGCGCCCGTCGGGCAGCAGGTCTGCCCAGCCGTCGCTCGTGCCGCGGAAGCCGTTGGAGGTCGCGCGGAAGTCCGGGCGCGCGATCAGGGCGCTGGCCGACGACGCGTCGCCGGCGACGAGCGCCCCGCCGGTGGTCGCTCCGGCGTCGTCGTCGCGCGTGTTGGAGAGCGCGGGGTCATAGAGCGCGTAGACGTCATAGGCGTCGCTGCGGCGGGCGGCGAAGCGTACGTCGACCAGCACGGTGTTCTGCGCCGGGTCGGTGACGTAGGTGGCCTCGAGGCGCCAGGCGCCGTCGCGCGCGCGGAACGTCTGGGCGTAGGTCAGGCTGCGCCCGTCGACCTGCGTGGTCGTCACGTCGGCGGCGTCGGCGGCGGCGGTCGCCGTGCCGGCGCGGCGGTCGGCCACCACGAACTGCAGCGCGCGGGCGGCGGGCGTGCCGAGGTCCGGGTAGAACAGCTCGCCGAGGCCGCCCTCCTTCTGGACGGTCAGCCAGACCTTGCTGTCGCCCGTCGCGGACGTCTCGAAGCCGGACTTGTCGGCGGGCAGGAAGCCCTCCTGGGTGCCCGGCGCGCCAGGCGCCGGCGTCGCGAGCGCCGCGGCCGTGGAGCCGGTGGCGGCAAGCCCGGCGGTCGCGATCGCGGCGACGAGCAGACGTACGTAGGACGACATGGGACCCCCTCCCTCGTGGTGTCCCGTCGATACCCGGCAGACTGCGCCACGACTCTCGGGCTGTCAGGGTGTTGCCGCTTGTCGATGATCCGTCTGTTCCCCGTCGCGGCGGTCGCCGCCACCGTGGTCGCGCTGCTCTGCCCGGCCGCCTCCCCGGCCCGGATGCCCCTGCACGTCGGCCTGGCCGACGACGCCGCGCTGTTCGGCGACCCCGCAGCGGCCGCCCAGTCCGTCGCCGCGTGGAAGCGGGCAGGGATCGACACGGTCCGCATCCAGGTCTCCTGGGGCCGGGTCGCCCCCGACCCCAAGGCGCTCGTGCCGCCCGACGGGTTCCAGGCCGGCAACCCCGAGGATCCGGGCTATCACTGGGGCACGATCGACCAGGCGGTCGACCGGGTCGTCGCGGCCGGCATCACGCCGATGCTCATGATCGACGGGCCGCCACCGCTGTGGGCCTCCGCCGCCCCCTACCAGGGCAACCCGCGCTACCGCCCGCGGGCCACCGAGTTCGGGCCGTTCGCCACCGCCGTGGCACGCCGCTTCGGCGACCGGGTCGACCAGTACATCCTGTGGAACGAGCCCAACCTCCCGCTCTGGCTGCAGCCGCAGGCGACGTGCGGCCTGGCGAAGCTCTGCACGCCGGTGTCCGGAGACCTGTACCGGGCGATGGTCCGCGAGGCGTACCAGCCGATGCACGACGCCGACCCCGGCGCGACCGTGCTGATCGGCGCGCTGGCGCCGGCCGGCGGCAACCTCACCAGCGAGAACGCCAACACCCGGCCATTGCAGTTCCTGCGGGCCATGGCGTGCGTGGACATCAAGCTGCACCCGCTCAAGACCGGCCGCTGCGCGAACTTCCAGCCCGCCGTGGCCGACGGCATCGCCTACCACGCCCACAGCACGCGCAACGCGCCCGACCAGCCCTACGCCAACCCCGACGACGCCGACCTGGCGAGCCTGTCGCGCGTCGAGCGGCTGATCGACCAGCTGCAGCAGCGCGGCCGCCTGTGGGGATCGACCACGCCGCTGAACCTCTGGCTGGACGAGTACGGCTACCAGACCAACCCGCCCGACAAGGCGCGCGGCGTGTCGCTGGCCCGTCAGGACCGCTACCTCCAGCAGGCCGCGTACCTCGCCTGGCGCGATCCCCGCGTCCAGCTGCTGGGCAACTACCTGTGGAAGGACGAGCCCGTCGGCGGCGGCCGGCTCTACACCGGCTGGCAGTCCGGGCTCATGGCGTCCGACGGCCGCACCAAGCCCGCGCTCAAGCACTTCGACAACCCCATGTGGATCGACGCGCGCCGCTCGATGATCTGGGGCCAGTTGCGTCCGGGCGACGACCACACGGTGGCGATCCAGCTGCGCATGCCCGGCAACGCGACCGCCTGGCAGGACGTGGCCGAGCTCGCGACCGCGCCGGACGGGACCTGGGCGCTGACGACGACCCTCGTGCCCTACGGCTCCTACCGCGCCGTCGCCGACGACGGCAGCGTGACCGACACGATGGTCGCCACCCCCGCGACGGCGACGACCGGCACCGCCGGGAGCGCCACCAAGGAGAAGACCGCCGCCGGCGTCCTCGTCGAGCGGCGCGCGGTCGGCACGGTGCCCGGCGTCGCGGTGCCGCCGTCGTTCGCCGGCTTCTCCATCGAGTACTGGTCGGCGCTGGACTACGTCGGGGCGTTCGGGCAGGTCAACCCGGCCTTCGCGCAGCTCACGCGGACCCTGGCCCACGGCGGCCGGGGCGCGCCGACGATCCGCCTCGGCGGCAACTCCACCGACGGCACCTGGTGGAACCCCGACGGCGCGCCGCGGCCGTTCGGGATCGACACCGACCTGACCGCCGCCTGGCTCGCGCAGCTGAAGACCTGGACGGCCGTGACGCGGACGCCGATGATCCTCGGCGTCAACATGGGCCTCAACGACCCCAACAACGCCGCGTCGTACGTCCAGCAGGCCGTCGGCACGCTCGGCCGCGGCGCGCTGGCCGGCTTCGAGCTCGGCAACGAGCCGGACCGCTACTCCCAGCTGCGGACCTTCCACGTGGGGACCCGCAAGCTCGAGCGCGTCGAGCGCCGGCCGCCGGACAACAGCTTCCAGCAGTACAGCGACGAGCTGGACACGTACGTCCGGACGCTGGCCCCGGTGGCCGGCGGCGTCAGCCTCTCGGGCGGCGCCTTCGCCGGCTCGATCTGGGACCCCGAGACCGACGCGCTGCTGGCCCGCACGGGCCCCGGCACGACCGCGTTCGGCGCCCACGCCTACGCGCTGGAGGCGTGCGGCGCCGCGGCGCGCAACCGCAAGAAGGCCTCGTTCGCCCGCGCGCTGCTGGCGCCCGGCGGCACGGCGCCGATCTTCGCGCGCATGGGCCAGCTCGCCTCGGTGGCGACCGCGCACGGCGGCGCCTTCCGGGTCTCGGAAACCAACTCCGCCAACTGCGGCGGCGTGGACGGCGTGAGCAACGCGTTCGCCTCGGCGCTGTGGGGCACCGACCTGCTGTTCGGCCTCGCCGAGGCCGGCGTCACGAACGTCGACTTCCACGCCTGGAACGGCGCGTACTACTCGCCCGTGGACTTCGTGCACAGCGAAGGCGCGGTCGTCGCGCGCGTGCACCCGTTGTTCTACGGGATGCTCCTGTTCGACCGGGCGCTGCCGGCGGGCGCGCGGCTGCTGCCTGTCGCGGCCAACTCCCCCAACGCGGCGACGAAGACGTGGGCGACGATCGACCCGGCCGGCACCCGGCGGGTCGTCGTCATCAACAAGGACAGCGAGCGCCCGCGGCAGGTGGTGCTGCGCGTGCCCGGCGGCGGCGCGACCGCGCGCGTCGAGCGCCTCAGCGCGCCGTCGGTCCTGTCCAAGGACGGGGTCACGTTCGCCGGCCAGGGCTACGGGCGCACGACCGCCGACGGCGTCCTGCACGGCAAGCGGGTCGTGGAGCCGCTGCTCCGCGCGGGCGGGGCGTTCCGGCTGGCGATGCCGGCCGGCAGCGCCGCGCTGGTGACGATCGGCGCGGGGCCGGCGGCGCCTGGGGCGCCGTAGCAGCCGCTCCCGTCTTCGGCTCCGTCCGTAACGCTTCGGCCGCTCGCGACCAAGTACGGGCATGAGACCCGACGAGCTGCCCCGGATCGCGGAGGACCCCGCGGCCTTCGAGGCGTTCTACCGCGAGCACGTCGAGGCGATCCTGCGCTTCGTGACACGCCGCGTGGACGACCCGCACGTGGCCGCCGACCTCACCGCGGAGGTCTTCCTCGCCGCGATCGACGGCGCGGCCACCTACCGTCCGGCCGCCGGCGCGCCCGTCGCCTGGCTGTTCGGCATCGCCCGCAACGTCGTGTCGTCGGAGTGGCGCCGTGCCGCCCGGGAGCGCCGCGCTCACGCCCAGATCCAGGGCCGGCGGCTGCTCGACGACGACGACGTCGCCCGCATCCAGGAGCGCATCGACGCGCAGGCCCGGGCCCGCGAGCTGCATGCCGCCGTCGTCGGCCTGCCCGAGGGCGAGCGCGCGGTGTTCGAGCTGATCGCGCTCGACGGTCTCAGCACGCCCGAGGCCGCCGCGGTCCTCCGGATCCGCAAGGTGACCGCGCGCGTGCGGCTCCACCGCGCGCGCACTGCTCTGCGCGGCGAGCTCTTCGACGACGACTCGCTCACGATCACCCCACTCATGGAGGCCTGACCTCATGTCCATGTCCACCCACTTCGAAGAGCGCCTGCTCCAGCAGCTGCGCCAGGTCGTCGCCGACCGGCCCGCGGCGGCGCACGCCGTCACCGCTGCGCCGGCGCCGCCCCGCATGCGGCGCCGCCGCCTCGTCCTGGCCGGCACCG
>JAOPZP010000486.1 GCA_025964055.1 Conexibacter sp. | reverse complement strand
GCGCCGGCCGGCAGCCCCAGCGTCGCGGCCCGTCGCACCGGCGGCTGAGCCCCGCGATCGGCGGCGGGCCGACGTCCGGCGGCAGTGTTCGGGTAGCCTAACTTCGTGTAAGGGTTCCCTAACACTTCCCTGGAGGACGGTTGATGCGCAGGACGGCGAAGCGGGCGATGGGGCTGGCGTGCGGCCTCGCCGCCGCGGTGGGCGTGGCGGCGTGCGGCGACGGCGAGGGGTCGGGCGACAGCGCGTCGGGGTCCGGCGGCAGCGCGCAGATCACGCTGTACAACGCCCAGCACGAGGACCTGATGAAGCTGATGGTGGGCGCGTTCACCAAGCAGACGGGGATCAAGGTCCAGATGCGCAGCGGCGAGGACCTCGAGCTCGCCAACCAGCTGGTCCAGGAGGGCAAGGCGTCGCCGGCCGACGTCTTCGTCACCGAGAACTCGCCGGGCATGACGCTCGTGGACGCCCGCAACGGCTTCGCCACGCTCGACGGCGCCACGCTCGCCCAGGTTCCCGCCCGCTACGCCGCCGCCAACCGCCACTGGGTCGGCTTCGCCGCGCGCGCCACCGTGTTGGCCTACAACAAGACCCGGCTGACGACCGCGCAGCTGCCCGCCTCGATCATGGATCTCGCCGATCCGCAGTGGAAGGGCAAGGTGGGCTACTCGCCGACGGGCGCCGACTTCCAGGCGATCGTCAGCGCCGTCGTCGCGCTGAAGGGCCAGGCCGCGGGCAAGGCCTGGCTGGAAGGCCTCAAGCGCAACGCCGTCGCCTACAAGGGCAACAGCCGCGTGATGAAGGCCGTCAACGACGGTGACCTCGCGGCCGGCGTCATCTACCACTACTACTGGTATCAGGACCAGGCGGAGTCGGGCGCGAACAGCGACAACGTCAAGTTGCACTTCTTCGGCCACCAGGACCCCGGCGCGTTCACCAGCGTGTCGGGCGCGGGCGTGCTGGCCTCCAGCCGGCACGCCGCCGAGGCGCAGCGGCTCGTGAAGTTCCTCACCGGCAAAGAGGGCCAGCAGGTGCTCGCCGGCAGCGCCGCCCTGGAGTACCCGGTGGGCAGCGGCGTCGCGGCCGACAAGGCCCTCAAGCCGCTGGCCGCGCTCGACGCGCCCGCGGTCGACGTGACCAGGCTCAACAGCGACACGGTGGTCACGATGATGCAGGACGCGGGGATCCTCTGAGCCTCGGCTGGTCGCCGGCGGCGGTGCGCGGGGCGGGCCGGACGGCCCGCCCCTTCGGCCTGCTCGCGCTCGGGCTGCCGCTCGTCGCGCTGACGCTCGTGCCGCTGGGCTTCGTGCTCGTCACCAGCGCCGACCTCGGCCCGGCGGAGCTCTGGCGGCTGATCGACCGGCCGCGCACGACCGCGCTGCTGAGCAACACCATCAGGTTGACCGTGAGCGCGATGCTCGCCTGCGCCGTGTTGGGGACCGCAACGGCCTGGGTGGTCGAGCGCACCGACCTCCCGGGCCGCCGATTCTTCACCATCATGCTGGTCGCGCCGCTGGCGGTGCCGGCGTTCGTCAACAGCTACGGCTGGGTGTCGCTGACGACGCGCGTCGAGGGCTTCGGCGGCGCGCTGCTGATCGTGACGCTGTCCTACTTCCCGCTCGTGCACCTCCCGGTCGCGGCGACGCTGCGGGGGCTGGACCCTGCGCTGGAGGACACCGCCCACGCACTGGGCCACGGCCGGGCGCGGACGTTCGCGCGCGTCGTGCTCCCGCAGCTGCGGCTGGCCCTGCTGGGCGGCACGCTGCTCGTCGGGCTGCATCTGCTCGCCGAGTTCGGCGCACTGCAGCTGCTGCGCTTCCCGACGTTCACGACGGCGATCTACGACCAGTACCAGTCGACGTTCAACGGTCCCGACGCCTCGGCGCTGCCGACCGTGCTCGTGTTGGGCTGCCTGGTCCTCCTGCTCGCCGACCTGCGCCTGCGGGGCGCACGCCGGTACGCGCGCGTGGGGACCGGCGCGATGCGCCCGGCCGCGCCGGCGCGCCTGGGCCGCGCGACGGCCCCGGTGCTCGCGACGATGACGGCGCTCGTCGCGCTGGCCATCGGCGTGCCGATCGGGAGCCTGGTCCACTGGCTCGTCGTGGGCTCGTCGACCGCGTTCCCCGTCGCCGCGCTGACCTCCACCGCGCTGACCTCGATCGGCCTCGGGCTGGCCGCCGCGGCGCTCACGTCGGTCGCGACGCTGCCCGTCGCCTGGCTGTGCGAGCGCCACCGCGGCCCGCTCAGCACGACGCTCGAGCGCAGCACCTACTTCGGCAGCGCGCTGCCCGGGATCGTCGTCGCCCTGGCGCTGGTGACCGTCACGATCCGCTACGCCCAGCCGCTGTACCAGACGACCGCCATGCTCCTGGCCGCGTACGTGATCCTCTTCGCCCCGCGCGCGCTGATCAGCCAGCGCGCCGCGCTCGCGCAGGCGCCGCGCGTCTTCGACGACGTCGCCGGATCGCTGGGCGCCGGCCGCCTGGCGCGGCTGCGGCGCGTGACGCTCCCCCTCATCGCGCCCGGCGCCGGTGCGGGCGCGGCCCTCGTGTTCCTCGCCGTCGTCACCGAGCTCACCGCGACGCTCCTGCTCGCCCCGATCGGGACGACGACGCTCTCGACCGAGTTCTGGAACAACAGCAGCAGCGTCGCCTACGGCGCGGCCGCGCCCTACGCCGCGCTCATGATCATCATCTCGGCCCCCGCCACCATGCTCCTGACCCGCCAGTCGCGCCGCTCCGCCGCATGACCACCCTGCACATCGACGGCGTCGCCAAGGCGTTCGGCGCGACCGGCGTCCTGCACGACGTCGACCTCCACGTCGCCGGCGGCGCGCTGACCGCCGTCCTCGGGCCCTCCGGGTGCGGCAAGACGACGCTGCTGCGCCTGATCGCCGGCTTCCTGCCCGCCGACGCCGGGACCATCGCGCTCGACGGCGAGGTCGTCAGCGCGCCCGGCCGCCACGTGCCCGCGCAGCGGCGCCGCGTCGGCTACGTCGCCCAGGAGGGCGCGCTGTTCCCGCACCTCGACGTGGCCGGCAACATCACCTTCGGCCTGCCCCGGCGCGCGCGTCGCGCGCACGCGCGCGTGAACGAGCTGTTGGCCCTCGTCGGCCTCGACGGCGCGGTCGTGCGCCGCTACCCGCACGAGCTCTCCGGCGGCCAGCAGCAACGCGTGGCGCTGGCGCGCGCGCTGGCACCGGAGCCGTCGATGGTCCTCCTCGACGAGCCGTTCGCCTCGCTGGACGCCGGGCTCCGCCAGGACACCGGCCGCGCCGTCGCCGCGGCGCTCCGCGAGGTCGGCGCGACCGCCGTGCTCGTCACCCACGACCAGGCCGAGGCGTTGTCGCTGGCCGGCGAGGTCGCGGTCATGCGCGAGGGCCGGATCGTCCAGGTCGACGCGCCCGAGCGGGTCTACGGCCGGCCGATGGACCCCGACGTCGCCGCGTTCGTCGGCGAGTCGGTCGTGCTGCCCGCGGCGTTCGACGGCGCGGTGGCGACGTGCGCGCTCGGAACCCTCGCGGTCGTCGATGGCGCGCCACCGCGCGGCGCCGCGAGCGTCCTCGTCCGGCCCGAGCAGATCGCGATCGGCACCGGCGACGGGGTGGCGGCCGAGGTGACCGAGGTCAGCTACTTCGGGCACGACGCGGCCGTGCGCCTGCGGCTGCTCGACGGCGGCACGCCGGTCGTCGCCCGGGTCATCGGCGCCGGCGCGCCCGCTCCCGGCGACCGCGTCGCCCTCGCCGTTCGCGGCTCGGTCATGGCCTACGCCGATGGGTCCGCCGGCCGTTAGACCAGCGCGGCTGTGATCTTGTCCGCCGCGCGGTGTCTACGGCGGATGATCCACGTCTTGATCGACGACGACCATGCCGTCGTGCAGACGGGCCTCGACGAGCTCCTGGCGGGCGCAGGCGACGTCCGGGTCGTCGCCGTGGCGCGCAGTGGGGAGGAGGCGATCCGCCTCGCGGACGAGACCGAGCCCGACGTCGTGCTGGTGGATCTCTCGAGGCCCGGGGCCGACGGCGTCGCCGCGACGCGCACCATCCGCGAGCGGCACCCCGGGACGCAGGTCGTGGCCCTGACGTCGCCGGCGGAGCGGGAGCGGATCCTGGCCGCCATCGAGGTCGGCGCCCTCGACGACCTGCTGGCCGAGCTGGCGCCCTGATCGGCTGCGAGATCGCGCGCCCTCAGGCATCGCTGCGGCTTGTCTCGCGGGACGCTCGCCCTACCGCCAGCGGCGAAGGGAGAGACTCATGAGCACGACCGTCCAACACCGATTCAGCGACCGCCTGGCGGCCGGTCGAGCGCTCGCCGAGCGCCTGCGCGCCTACGCGGGACGCGACGACGTCGTGGTCCTCGGGCTGCCGCGGGGCGGCGTGCCGGTGGCGTTCGAGGTCGCCCGGGCGCTCGGCGCGCCGCTGGACGTCTTCGTGGTGCGCAAGCTCGGCGTCCCCGGCCACGAGGAGCTGGCGTTCGGGGCCGTCGCCACGGGCGGCATGCGCGTGATCAACAAGGAGCTGGTCGATTCGCTGGACCTGCCCCTGGAGTGGATCGAGGCCATCGACGCCAAGGAGCGGCGCGAGCTCGAGCGCCAGGAGCGGACGTTCCGCGCCGATCGCCCGCCGCCCGATCTCAGCGGGCGCACCGTGGTGCTGGTCGACGACGGCCTCGCCACGGGCTCGACGATGGTGGCCGCCGTGCAGGCGGTGCGTCAGGAGGAGCCGGCGAGGATCGTGGTCGCGGTTCCCGTCGCCGACGCCGACGTGTGCGAGGCCCTGCGCTCGCTGGCCGACGAGGTCGTCTGCCTCCAGACGCCGCGCCCGTTCCGCGCGGTCGGCCAGTGGTACGAGGACTTCTCCCAGACCGGCGACGACGAGGTGCGACAGCTCCTGGAGCGCGCCCGGCGACCGCCGCCGGAGGCACCGCTCGTGGTGCTGCGGCGGCTCGACGGCGCCGCCGACGACTACGACGAGCTGGTCGCGCGCGGCGTCCGGGCGCGGCACGTCCTGATCGGCGAGGCGTCGCACGGCACGCACGAGTTCTACCGCGAGCGCGCGGAGCTGACCAAGCGCATGATCGTCGAGGCGGGCGTCAGCGCGGTCGCGGTGGAGGCCGACTGGCCCGACGCCTATCGCGTCAACCGCTTCGTCCGCGGCGTCGGCGACGACGGCTCGCCCGACGAGGCGCTGAGCGCCTTCGAGCGCTTCCCGACATGGATGTGGCGCAACACGGTGGTCGCGGACTTCGTCGGGTGGTTGCGCGACTACAACGATCGCCTGCCCGACGGCGCGGCCAAGGTGGGGTTCTACGGGCTGGACCTCTACAGCCTGCACGCGTCGATGACGGCGGTGATCGACTACCTGGACCGGGTCGATCCCGAGGCGGCCCAGCGCGCCCGGGAGCGCTACGCGTGCTTCGATCAGTTCGGCCACGACCCGCAGATCTACGCCTACGAGGCCGGGATCGGCGGGGCCGAGCCGTGCGAGGCGCAGGCCGTCCAGCAGCTGGTGGAGCTCCGCGAGCGGGCCGCCGAGCTGGCCATGCGCGACACCGGCGTCGAGGACGACGGCCACTTCTACGCCGAGCAGAACGCGCGCCTGGTGGTCGACGCCGAGCGCTACTACCGCGCGTCGTTCCGCGGCGGGGCCGAGAGCTGGAACCTCCGCGACCGCCACATGGCCGAGACGCTGGAGGAGCTCGCCGCGCACCTGGAGCGCACCGGCGGCCGGCCGGCGAAGGTCGCGGTCTGGGAGCACAACTCCCACCTCGGCGACAACCGTGCGACCGAGCTCGGCGGCACGGGGCAGCTCAACGTGGGGCAGCTGGTCCGGGAGCGCCACGGCGGCGACGCGTTCCTGATCGGCTTCAGCACCTACACCGGCACGGTGACCGCGGCGTCGGACTGGGGGCGCCCGGCCGAGCGCAAGCACGTGCGCCGTGCGCTGCCCGGCAGCTGGGAGGAGCTGTTTCACGAGCAGGGCGTTCCGGCGTTCCTGATCGACCCGACGACGCTGCACGGGCGGCGGCTGCAGCGTGCGATCGGGGTGATCTACCGGCCGGAGACCGAGCGCATGTCGCACTACTTCCACGCGCGCATCGCCCAGCAGTTCGACGCCGTCATCCATCTCGACGAGACGCATGCCCTCGAGCCGCTGGAGCGCACCGCCGGGTGGGAGACGGGCGAGCTGCCCGACACCTACCCGTGGGGCGTGTAGCGGGTGCAGCGCGCCGTGGACCAGCGCGAGCGGCCGATCGCGATCTCCGCGGGCGGCGCCCGGCTCCTCGGCGACCTGACCCTCCCCGCCGAGCCACGCGGCCTCGTGGTCTTCGCCCACGGCAGCGGCAGCAGCCGGATGAGCCCGCGCAACCGGGCGGTGGCGCAGGCGTTGGTCGACACCGGGTTGGCGACGGTGTTGATGGACCTCCTGACCGGCGAGGAGGAGGCCGTGGACCTCAGGACGCGCCACCTGCGCTTCGACGTGGAGCTGCTCGGCCGGCGGGTGGTGGCCACCGTCGACGCGCTGGGCTCCGAACCGGGCTTCGGAGCGCTGCCCGTCGGAACCTTCGGAGCGAGCACCGGCGCAGCGGCCGCGCTGATCGCCGCGGCGGACCGGCCCGAGCGGGTGCACGCGGTGGTGTCCCGCGGCGGCCGGCCGGACCTGGCGGGCGACGCGCTGGCGCGCGTCACGGCGCCGACGCTGCTGATCGTGGGCGAGCGCGATCCCCAGGTGCTGCGCCTCAACCGCGAGGCCCAGGCGCTGCTCGCCGGCGAGTCCCGGCTCGAGGTCGTTCCCGGCGCAACGCACCTGTTCGAAGAGCCGGGCGCGCTGGAGCGCGTCGCGGCGCTGGCGCGGGAGTGGTTCCTGCGCCGTCTGGGTGCGGCGGCAGCCGCGCCCGACGTCTCGCGCAAGGTCGACTGACCCCGCGCCGGAACTCTCAGCCAGGTCCCAGGGCGGGCTCAGGCCGCCCTGCTCTTCTGACCGGGCGCGCAACACGTCAGTCCCAGCAGAAAGGAGCGCACATGAAGCACGGACGGAGAACGATGACCGTCGTCGCGGCAGCGGCCTGCCTGGTCGTCGGCGGCGCCGTCGGCAGCGGACTGCTCACCGCAGGCGCGGCCACGACGGGCTCGTCGGGCAAGAGCAGCTCGACGACGCCGAGCGGGCGACCGCACGGCTCCAACGAGGAGGCGACGCACGAGGCGACCGAGAGCGCAGCCCGCGAGGCGGCCGAGAACGACGGCACCGCCACGTACGGCGGGCCCGGCGACCACCGCGGCGGCTTCCATGCCAACGAGGACCCGGCGCACGAGGCCTCTGAGAGCGCGGCGCGCGAGGCGCAGGAGTCGGCCGGCGCATCCCAGCCGGACGCGCCGAGCTCGGGCGCTGCCACGAGCGGCACCCCGGCGACGTAGTCCGGAACCCGACGGCGCTCGGGACGCAGCGGCACGGCGTCCCGGGCGCCGGCGCGGGATACGAGAAGCTCGTGCTCCCGATGCCCGCGGCGTGCTACGGTTAACCCGATGGTTAACGATCCGTTCAAGGCGCTCTCGCATCCGATCCGCCGCGGCATCGTCGAGCGCCTCGCCGAGGGTCCGGCGACGGTCGGCGAGGTCACCGGCGGCTTCGGGGTGTCGAAGCCCGCGATCTCCAAGCACCTCAAGGTGCTCGAGGAGACCGGCGTCGTGAAGCGTGTGGTCGAGGGCCGGACCCATCGGCTCTCGCTGGAGCCCGACGTGCTCAGCGTCGCCGCCGACTGGATGGATCGCCAGCGCGCCCTGTGGGGGCGCCTGTTCGATGTCGTCGACGAGTACCTCAAAGAGGAAGGATCACCATGAACATGCCGCCGATCGTGTCGCCGCAGGCGTGGGACGCCGCGCGCGAGGTCCTGCTGGTCAAGGAGAAGGAGCTCACGCGCGCCCGCGACGGGCTGGCCGCCGAGCGCCGCCGGATGCCCCGGATGGCCGTGGAGAAGGCCTACGCCTTCGAGGGCCCCGACGGCCCGGTGAGCCTCCTGGACCTGTTCGAGGGCCGCCGGCAGCTGATCGTCTACCGCTTCTTCTTCGAGCCCGGCGTGGCCGGCTGGCCCGAGAGCGGCTGCCGCGGCTGCTCGTTCATGGCCGACCAGGTCGCGCACCTCGCGCACCTGAACGCCCGCGACACCACGTTCGTGAACGTCTCGCGCGCGCCCCAGCCCGACATCGCGCGCTGGAAGGCGCGGATGGGCTGGGAGATGCCGTGGTACACGATCACCGACGACTTCGACGTGGACTTCGGCGTGGACGAGTGGCACGGCACCAACGCCTTCTTCCGCGACG
>JAOPZP010000616.1 GCA_025964055.1 Conexibacter sp. | reverse complement strand
CAGGATCGACGCACGCTCCTCGAACGACGTCGCGGCCCACGCCGGTTGCGCGGCGGCGGCGCGCTTGGTCGCCTGGGCGACGTCCGTGGCCGCAGCGAGGCCGACCGTCGCCAGCCGCCGGCCCGTCGCCTTCTCGAAGACGTCCGTCGTGCCGCCCTCGGCGCTTCGCCAGCCGCCGCTGTAGAGCTGGCCGTCCCACTCGCTGCGCGCCGCTGAGATCGTCATGTGCTCTCCGTCCACGCCGTGCGCATCCTCGATGATCGATTATCCCGTGTCAAGGCTCTTCACCCACGCTCAACGTCGTCGACCGGCCGGTAGACGGGACCGCGCGCCAGAAGCGGCTCGATGAGCCCCTCCTCCACGTAGTTCGGGATGATCTCCGGGCGCACCTCGACCGGTTGCTGGCCGTCGTAGCCGATGCGCCGGCGCACGTCGGGGTCGATGTAGTAGCCGCCGGCGACGACGAGCAGCAGCGCGTCGTGGGCCTGGGCGTCGCTCTCGCGCAGGCGCGCCAGCGACGTCTCGTGATCGGCGGGATCGACGTCGGCCACGGCGCGCGCCAGCGGCTCGGCGAGATCCGGGCGCACCGCCAGGACCTTGTCGAGCTGGCCGTCGGCGACGCCGACCTCACCGGCGGCGGGCATGCCGTGTGCCGCGGGGATCAGCACATCGGCGAAGCGCCGCAGCCGGTCGCGCAGCACGTCGTCGACCACGCCGGCCGCCAGGGCCGGATCCGAAGCGTTCATGTGGGCACCCGCTGGCCGTTGCGGTTGGCGATCAGATGGTCGGCCGCACGGGCCGCGAACGCCGCGATCGTGCTGGTCGGGTTCACGCCCCCCGACGTGGGGAACACGCTGCCGTCGACGATGTAGAGGTTCTCGATCTCGTGAGCGCGGCCGAACCCGTCGACGACCGACCGCTCCGGATCCGTGCCCATCATCGCCGTGCCGATCAGGTGCCAGCCCGAGTAGCGCATGAGGCGCTCCTCCTCGGTCTTGTAGGCGCCCGCCTCCAGCAGCGACTCCTTCGCCCGCTCGATCTGGAAGTCCAGGCACCGGCGCGAGTTGTCCCCCACGCGGTAGGTCACCTTCGGGGCGGGGATGCCGGAGGAGTCGGTCAGCTCGGGGTCGAGCGTGACGCGGTTGTTCGGATCCGGCAGGTCCTCGCCGAAGATCCCCCAGCTCACGCCGCGCCCGAGGGAGGAGCGCATGTGCAGGTGATGGTCGGGCCCCCAGGTCGGGCCGCCCGCGCGGGTCGGCAGGGCGGCGTTGATCGGGCCGCCGGTCGGCGCGAGGCTCCACTTGGCACCGCGGACGAAGTCGCGACGCTCGTCGGTCTCGTAGAACTCATAGGAGACGATCTTCGAGCCGATGTGACCGTTCCAGGTGCGCAACGGCTCGTCGAACAGGCCCATGACGTTGGCGAACGGGTGGACCATCAGGCGGCGCCCGACCTGGTCGCTGCCGTTGCACAGGCCGTCCGGGTGGTCCGGGGTGGCCGACAGCAGCAGCAGCCGGGCGGTCCCGATGGCGTTGGCCGCCAGGATCACCACGTCGGCCTCCTGGACGTGCTCGGCACCGTCCTCGGTGACGTACTGCACGCCGGTCGCCAGCCCGCCGGGGCCGACGAGCACGCGGCTCACGCGCGCGCCCGTGATGAGCTTCGCCCCGTCGCGGATCGCCTGTGGCCAGTGGGTGTGGTCGGTGCTCGCCTTCGCGCCCTCCGGACAGCCCCACAGACACGTGCCCCACTGGGCGCACGCGCGCCGGCCCTCGGCGCCCACCGACAGCACGGAGTTGGTGCCCGGCCACCAGTGCCACCCCAGCCGCGTGTGCGCGCGGGCGACCCGCAGCGCCCCCGCGCCGATCGGCAGCGGCGGGTAGGGCGGCTCGAACGGCGCCGGGTAGGCCGGATCGCCGCCGAGGCCGGCGGCGCCGAACTCGACGTCGGTCTGCTCGTAGTAGGGCCGCAGGTCCTCGTAGCTGATCGGCCAGTCGTCGGCGATCCCGTCCTGGGAGCGCACGCGGAAGTCCGAGGGATGCAGCCGCGACCAGTCGCCCGCGTAGAGGATCAGGCTGCCCCCGACGCCGTTGAACATCAACGTGGCGATGTCGGAGTCGTCCTCGTTGACCGGGTAGTCCTCAGGGAGCGCGCGGTCGTTGGGGCTGTGCGCCCACTGCTTGCGGGCCATCAGCTCGAACTCGGGCCGCGGCGCGGGGAACTCGTCGAGGTCGTGCCAGCCGCCCTGCTCGAGACACACCACGTCGATCCCCGCCGCGGCCAGGCGTCGCGCGACCACGCCGCCCGACGCGCCGGCACCCACGATCAGCACGTCGGCCTTCACGCCGTCGCCCCCTTGAGCAGTCCGACCTCGACGAGCGTGTCCTCGAGCCGGCCGCGCTCGGCGGCGTCGAGCGGGCGCCGCGGCGGCCGCACGCTCGCGTCCTCGAGCACGCCGAGCATCCGCAGCGCCTCCTTCAGCCGCGCGCGGTAGTTGGCGACCGGCGCGTCGAAGACGACGTCGGCCAGCCGCTGGACGCGGCGGCCGATGTCGCGCGCCTCGTCGATCCTTCCGTCGCGCCAGGCATCGACCATCGCCACCTGCTCGGCCACCATGATCGCCCCGAAGCCGATCAGCGCGCCCGTGCAGCCGAGCATGAACGACTCCAGGATGAAGTTGTCGTTGCCGGTGAGGTAGGTGAACTCACCACGCTGGTACTTCGGCGTCTGCTCCACCATCCGGAACGTGTCGAGGTAGCGGCGCGCGTCGAACGACGCCTCCTTCATGGCCACCACCCCGTCGAGCTCGATGAGCCGGCGCAGCGTGTCGGTGTCGAAGTTGACGCCGCCCAGCATCGGCTGCAGCTGGAAGGCGATCAGCGGCAG
>JAOPZP010000482.1 GCA_025964055.1 Conexibacter sp. | reverse complement strand
CGTGCGCAGGTCGCGGCACGGGCTGCTGCGCGCGACGCTCACGGTCGCCGATCGCGTGGTCGACGTCGCCGGCACGCCGGTGCGCGCCAAGACCTACGACGGCGGCTTCGTCGGCCCGACGCTGCACGTCCGCCCGGGCGACACGCTCGAGCTGCGCGTCGTCAACCGGCTCGGCGAGCCGACCAACCTCCAGGAGCACGGCTTCCACGTGTCGCCGATCGGCATCGCCGACGACGTGCTGCGGACGATCCCGGCCGACAGCACCGACGCCGTGCGCGTGCGGATCCCCGCGACCATGGCGCCCGGCACGTACTGGTACCACCCGCACGTGCACGGCCTGGTCGAGGAGCAGGTCTTCTCCGGCCTCTCGGGGGTCATCATCGTCGAGGGGCTGCACGCGCGCCTGCCGCCGGCGCTGCGCCACGTCCCCGACCACCTCTTCGCCCTCAAGGACCTCCAGGTGCGCGGGGACACGATCGTCGGTCGCCACATCGACTCCGGCGCCCCGACGACGCGGACCGTGGGCGGGCAGCTGCAGCCGGTCCTCGGCGTCCGCACCAACCGCGTGCAGCTGCTGCGCCTGGCGAACGTCGGCGCCGACATCTGGTACCGGCTGGCCCTCGACGGCGCGACGTTCCGGGTGATCGCCGAGGACGGCAACCCCGTCGGTCGCGTCTGGCAGGCCTCGCGGCTCCTGCTGCCACCGGGCAAGCGGTTCGACGTCCTCGTTCGCTGGCCGCACCCCGGCACCTACCGCCTCCGCACGCTGGCGATGAGCACCGGGCCGGCGGGCGACTCCTACCCCCGGGCGACGCTCGCCACGATCCGCGTCGCCGGAGCGCCGGTGCCGACGCATCGGCTGCCACGCTCGCTCGGCCCGGAGCCGCATCTGGACCGGGCGAAGGTCGACCGCGTGCGCCACATGACGTTCGGCGAGAACGGCGCGGGGACCCGGTACTTCATCGACGGCCGCCCGTTCGACGCCCGCCGCGTGGACCAGGTCGTGCGGCTCGGCGCCACCGAGGAGTGGGTCATCCACAACGCGACCCGGGAGCTGCACGCGTTCCACATCCACGGCGACGACTTCCAGGTCGTCGCGGTCGACGGCTGGCCGCACCACGCCCGCAGCCTGCAGGACACCGTCGTGCTCCCCGTCGGCCGGACCGTGCGGATCCGCCTGCGCTTCCGGGGCTTCACCGGCGCGTTCGTCTACCACTGCACCATCCTGGCCCACGAGGACGCCGGGATGATGGGCGTCGTCGCGGTGACCCGCGACGGCCGCCGCACGGCTGATCCGCGCGGGCGCGCGGGAACGCGGGGGCCCCCTGGGGGGCGCGGTGGCACCCGCCGGCGACCGGCCGCCGCGTAGAACATGATGATGCTTTCGCGCCGAACCCTCGTGCCGCTGGCGGTCGCCGCCGGCCTGCTCACCGCGTCGCCGGCCGGCGCGTCGACCGCGGGCGGCGGCCCGTCCGCGCAGGCCGCGGGCGGCGACGTGCCGCCGGTGATCCCGGGCATCGTCCGGACGCGGGTCAAGCGGACCACGAGCGCGCTGGACCGCCTGAGCGGGAACGTCGACGCCGGCGACGCCGCCGCCGCGACCAGCACCGGCAAGGTCATCCGCCAGCAGCTCGCGGCCGCGTGGCGCGGGGCCCGGTACTACATCAAGCACGCTCCGCCGCCCCCGGCCGCGGATGCGCGCGTGCATCCGCCGAGCGCGCGCGTCAGCGGCGGCGCGCCGGTCGGGCCCGTGGCCGCCGATCCACCCACGGTCGCGCTCGCGGTGTTCCAGCTCGAGGACGACGTCGTCTCCGGCATCGTCGGGCTGCTCGACGGCGCCGACGCGCCGATGGTCGGCGCGATGGCCCCGGTGCTGACGTTCGCGTTCGACAGCCGCGACGCCGCCATCCAGGACGTCCACGCGGTCGCGCCGCCGCCCTCGGCCGGAGAGGCGCGCGTCGTCCCGCGGGCCCGCGCCGCGGGCGGCGCCGTCGTCAACACGTTCGACACGGTGATGCCCCAGGTGGCCCCGATGCTCGACGACGAGGTGCAGCAGATCGAGGCGCTCAAGACCGAGGCCTCCGACCTGCAGCCCGCCGGCAAGAAGCTGCTGCGCCCGGCCGAGACGCGGATCCTCCTCACCCAGCGTCAGGTCAACGCGTACTGGCCGCCCGTCCCCGCCGATGGCTGAGCCGCGCGGCCGCGCGGCGATCGCTCGCCGCGATCGCCGGGACGGCTCCGCTTCTTGCGGACGCCGCCCCCACGCATACGGTCGATGGACCCTCCCTGTTCCCCCTTCCCAGGAGTTGATGTGGTCGTGAACGTCCCCTCCGCCCGCCGCCTTCCCGGCGCGGGCGTCGCCCCCCTCGGTCGCCCCGCCGCCTACGCCGCCGAGCTCATCGGCACCTTCGGCCTGGTGCTCTTCATCGTGATGGTGCTGACGATCTCAGCGCCTCCTCCGCTCGGCCTCGGCGGCCCGAACTTCGCGGTCGTCGGGCTGGTGCACGCGTTCGCGCTGCTGCTCCTGATCGCGGCCCTCGGCGGCGTGTGCGGCGCGCACTTCAACCCCGCGGTCACCGTCGGCATGCTGAGCACCCGCAGGATCGGGCTGGCCGACGCCTGCGCCTACGTGGTCATGCAGCTCGCCGGCGCCGTCCTGGCCGTCCTGCTGGTCAAGGCGCTGATGAACGCCAGCGCCACCGCCGCGCACTTCGGTGCGCCCAAGGTGACGAGCGGCCGCTTCCTCGACGGGTCCGCCGTCAAGGGCATGGTGGCCGAGGGCGTCGGCGCGTTCTTTCTGATGTGGGCGATCATGGGCACCGCCGTCAACCCGCGCGGCGAGCGTGCGTGGGCCGCCTTCGTTATCGGCGCGACGCTCGGTCTCGCGGTGATGTGCATCGCGCCGCTCACCGGCGCCGGCCTGAACCCGGCGCGCGCGTTCGGCCCGGCGCTCTTCGGCGGCTTCGGCCCCGCCGGAGACTGGGTGCTGAGCTTCGTCGTCGGGCCCGTCGCGGGCGCCGTGGTCGCCGCCCACCTCTACACGGCCGTCGTCCTGGCCCGGCAGCCGGAAACCGCCGG
>JAOPZP010000473.1 GCA_025964055.1 Conexibacter sp. | reverse complement strand
GCGCCATGGGCGCAGCCGCCGGTCGCGCAGCAGCGCCCGGGCCGCGCCGCGCCCGCTCATGCCGTGCACCGCGCCGCCCGGATGGACCGAGGCGCCGGCGACGTAGAGCCCGCGCAGGGGCGTGCGGTAGTGCACCAACTCGGGCGCCGGGCGGAACAGCAGCTGCTGGTCGAGCTCGAGCGTGCCGCCGCCGAGGTCGCCGCCGACCATGCTCGGGTTCTCGCGCTCGGTCTCCCACGGGGCGCGCTGGGCGCGAGCCAGCACGACGTCGCGGAAGCCCGGCGCGAACCGCTCGAGCTGCTGCTCCATCCGCTCGGCGATCTCGCCGTCGTCGAGCGGGTAGCTGGAGGGGACGTGCGCGTAGACGTACAACGTGTGCGCGTCGCCGGGCGCGCGGGTCGGGTCCAGCAGCGACTGCTGCCCGACGACGAGCGCCGGGCGCTCCGGCACGTCGCCGCGCTCGCCGGCCTGCGCGGCGCCGACGAGGGCGTCGAGCGTGCCGGCGACGTGCACGACGGCGGCGGCGCGGGCCTCGGGCGCCGTCCACGGGACCGGCGCCGACAGGGCGTAGTCGAGCTTGAACGGCCCGGTGCCGTAGCGCCAGAGCCGCAGGCGCCGCTCCAGCCGCCCCGGCAGCGCGCCCGGTTCCAGCATGCGGAACAGCGGCTGCGCGCTGACCGTGGTGACGACGGCGTCGGCGGCGACCTCTTCGCCGCCGGCCAGCCGGACCGCCGCGACCCGGCCGCCGCGCGTGACGATGCGCTCCACGGTCGCGTCGCAGCGGATGCGCGCGCCTTCGCGCTCGGCGCGGGCCACGAGCGCGGCCACGACCGACCGCATGCCGCCGCGGGGGATCGGCCAGCCGTGGCTGTGGCCGAGGACCTGCAGGAGCAGCCCGAACGCCCCGCTGCCGGCGGTCGACGGCGGCAGGCCCGAGTGCTGCGCCGAGCCCGACAGCCACGCGGTTGCGCGCTTGTCGCCCTCGAACAGGTCCAGGCCGAGCGCCTCGACGGAGCCGAGCATCCGGCGCGCCCACTCCAGCCCGTCGCGCCGCAGCGCGGCGGCCAGGCGCGCCGGGCCGACCACCGGCGGCAGCGGGGACAGGATGGTCCCGGCCAGCGTCGCGGCGTGCGGCACCAGCTGCCCCATCGCCGCGCGCCACGCCTGGCCCGAGGCGCCCAGCGAGGCGGCGGTCGCGCCCACGTCGCGGTACAGCGCGAGCGCCGTGCCGTCCTCGAATGGATGGGCCATGACGTTCGGGGTGTCGATCCACGACAGCCCCTCGCGCTCGAGCGCGAGCTCCTGCATCGCCGGCGACGCTGCGGCCATCGGGACGAACGCCGCGTGGTCGTCGTGGACGAAGCCCGGCAGCGTGTGCTGCGAGGACGTGGTGGCCCCGCCGGGCCGCGGCGCGTGCTCGAGGACCTCGACCTCCAGGCCCGCCGCGGCGAGGTGGACCGCGCAGACCAGGCCGGCGTGGCCGGCGCCCACGACGACGACCCGGGTCATGGACGCGTCCCGTCGCCGGCGGGCCGGGCGCGATGATCCGGAGGGGCGCCCGCGGCGTCGTTGACCACGACCGTGCTGTACCCGGACCGCGCGGGAGGTCACGCGCCGGGGTTTGCGCCCCGGGGGGTCCCGGATACGTAGGCCGGCATGCGAGTCGTGACGCTGCCGGGGGTCTTTCGCCCGATCTCGGACACGTGGCTGCTGGCCGGCGCGCTGCGGGAGCTGCATCTCGATCACGACACGTCGGTACTGGACGCGTGCACGGGCAGCGGCGCCCTGGCGGTCTGCGCGGCCCGCGCCGGCGCCGGGCGGGTGACCGCGGTCGACGTCTCGCGCCGATCCGTGGCGACGGCCAGGATCAACGCCCGGCTCAACGGCGTGGCGGTGCGCGCGCGGCGCAGCGACCTCTTCTCGGCGCTCGGCGCAGAGCGCTACGACGTGATCGTCTCCAACCCGCCCTACGTCCCACACCCCAGCGACGAGCTGCCGGCGCGCGGCCGCCGCCGGGCGTGGGACGCCGGGCGCGACGGGCGCGCGCTCCTGGACCGGCTGATCGCGGAGGCGCCCGGGCACCTGCGTCCGGGCGGGACGCTGCTGGTCGTGCACTCCGAGCTCTGCGGGACCGAGGAGACGCTGGACGCCATGGCGCGCGCCGGTCTCGCCGCCGCGGTCGTCGCGCGGCACCGCGGTCCGCTCGGGCCGCTCATGCGCGAGCGGTCCGATCACCTCCGCGCGCGCGGCGTGCTCGAGCCGGGGCAGACCGACGAGGAGGTCGTGGTCGTCGCCGGCGCTCAGGCGTCGGGGGTGGCCGCCGACGCCGCGACGCCGAGCTTCTCCACGACGACGTAGCCGTCGCCCGCGGCGACGATCTGCTCGATGTCGGGGATGTCGTGGCCCGTGCGCACGAAGAACCGGCGATCGTCGCGGCGGACCTCCTCGTAGGTGGCCAGGCCTACGTAGACGATCTCCGTGCAGTCGAGGTTCGAGCACTCGCAGAGGAAGCCCGGACCCTCGGTGGGGAACGGCTCCTTCGGCGTGACGAGACCGTGGTCGAGCCGCCGGTTCAGCGACCGGACGACGCTCTGGTTGTGGCCAAGGCGTGCTGCGCGTTCGGCTTCCACGCGTTAACCGTAGGCGCGGCAGACGGGCAGCACAATTGGAGCGTTGGAATCCAACTCAGCGCGGCCGCGCGCCCTGGACGGGAGCGTAGTCGAGCGCCTCGCGGTCCCAGTTGCCGTGGATCGCGGCGGCCTCGTAGGTGCTCTGCAGGAAGCCGAGCAGCGCGGCATCGGGATCGGCAGCGGTGCGCACCGCCTCGTAGGGCAGCAGGTACTGGCCGTTGGCCTGGGCGTAGAACGCCGCCTCCGGCGTGACCGGGTGGCTGCGGTAGCCGTCGGGCTCCGGGTAGGCATAGGCGTAGAACGCGCCCTCCTCCCCGCCCCCGGGCCAGAAGCCGCAGCTGGCCAGCTCGTGCGAGTAGCCCTCCACCATGACCCAGTCGGCGCAGTTGGGCGCCCCTCCGGGATGGCGCGGGGCGAGCCGCCCGGTGAAGCGCGTGACCGCGAGGTCCATCCCGCCCCAGAAGAAGTGCACCGGGCTGACCTTGCCGGCGTAGCGCCCGCGGAACAGCTGCAGGACCCGGTCGGCCTGCACGAGCTGGCGCCAGAAGAGCTGGGCGGCCTCGGGGTCGTAGGCGGCGTGCTCGGTGTCCTGCTCGAACGGGATCGCCTGCTCGATCTCGACGGGCACGGGCCAGATCTTCACGTCGAGGCCGAGCTCGCCCAGGGCCGACATGGTCTCGGCGTAGAACGCCGCGACGGTCTTGGGCTCCAGCGCGATCGTCCGCGCGTCGCCGCCCTCGACGGTGATCCGCAGGACGTGGGCGCAGAAGTCGAACTCGATCTCGAACGTCCGCTCGCCCGCCGGCATCGCCGACGTCGTCAGGCCGCGCGGCGTGACGTAGAACGTCACCTGCCACCAGTGGTTGACCATCGGCGCCTGCGCGAGCCGGATCTTGCCCACGATCTGCGTCCAGCGGTGCAGGGTCTCGCGGGTCGCGGTCCAGTCGTCAACGCGCAGGGCGGGCCAGGCGGCGGTCGTCATCGGACGATCGTAGGCGCCCGCGCGAGGACCGCTAGGTTGCAGCCCGATGATCGCGGCGTCGCGCCTGTCCGGAGCCATCCTCGCCCGCGTCGGGGACCGGCGCCTGGCCCGGCTGCCGTTCGCCCTCGCGTTCTGGGACGGCTCGGTGCGCCCGGCCGCCGGCGAGCCGTCGCTCGGCGTCGTGCGCGTCCGGCGTACCGCGGTCGGCCACCTGCTGCGCGAGCCCAACCAGCTCGGCCTCGTGCGGGCCTTCGTCGCGGGCGACCTCGACTTCGACGGCGACCTCGAGGCGCTGCTCGCCCAGCGCGGGCGCTTCCGCGGCCTGCGGCCGTCGGCGGCCGATCGCGCCCTGGCGCTCGCGCTCGCGCTGCTGCT
>JAOPZP010000466.1 GCA_025964055.1 Conexibacter sp. | reverse complement strand
GCCGCGTACCAGTGCGCCGCCGCCCCCGGCGACCGATCGCCCGCCGCCTCCGCGGCCGCCACCAGCATCGCCCCGGCGCCCTCGTCGCCCGGCTGCGCGAACTGCTCGACGTGGTAGGCGACCACGGCCGGCTCCGCGCCCATGGCCAGCAGCGCGAAGGCCGCGCGGTCGTGGGCGAGGCGGCGGGCCTCCGGCGCCATGGCGCCGGCGATCGCCCGCTGCACCAGCGGATGGCGGAACCGCAGGATGCGCGCCCGCTGGGCCCGGCGGACGACGCCCGTCATGACCAGCGCGGTGGCCGCCGTCGTGGCGGCGTCGCGGGAGAGGCCCGCCGCGGCGGCGGCCACGTCGAGGTCGAAGGGGTCGCCCACGGCCGAGGCGCCCTCGGCCAGCGCGCGCGCATCCGGGGCCAGGGCCGCCAGCTCGCCGGCGACGACCCCGTCCAGCGTGTCGCCCGCGCCGCGCGCCAGCTCGCCGAGCAGCAGCGGGCTGTCCCCGGCGGCCGCCAGGACGCCCGCCCGGTCGTCGGCGCTCAGGCGGCGGGGGACGAGCGCCGCGGCCTCGTCGCCGTGCAGCCCGCCGAGCGTCAGCTCCTCCCAGCCGGGCGCGTCGCGACCGGCGGCGAGCAGCCGCTCGGCGATCGCTCCCGGCTCCATCCCCACGATCACGAGGACCGGTCCGGACGGCGGCCGTCGCAGCAGCGCCGACAGCGCCTCGATCGAGGCCTCGTCGGCCAGGTGCGCGTCGTCGAGGACGAGCGCGACGGGTCGCTCGTGGCCGAGCTGCTCCAGCAGCGCGCGGACCGCGTCGTGGATTCGGTGGCGCTCGGCGGGACCGCCGACCTCGGCGTCGACGTCGCCCTGGGCGGCCGGGACGACCGCGCCCAGCAGCGGGCCGGCGACCGCCACGCGCGCGGGGCCGAGCCGGGCGACCTGCTCCTCGAGCGCCCGCCTCAGCGGGGCGAACGGCACCGCCTGCTCGTGCGCCGCCGCGCACGCCGAGGCCACCAGGAACCCCGCACCGCGGGCCGAGGTGGACGCGGAGTGCAGCAGCGCGGTCTTGCCGAAGCCGGCCGGGCCGAGGACCCCGACGGCACTCGGCGCGCCCTCCCGCGCCCGCGCGCACGCGCGAGACAAGGCGGTGAGCTCTGGCGCGCGACCGATGAGGGACACGGCGCAACTCTAGGCGAGCGAGCGGCGCGGGGTCGGAAAACGTGTCGCGGTCGTACCGAGGGGGCCTCGCGCGGCACCCTCAGCCGGTCGGCCCGAACCGCTCGGCGTGGATCGTCTGCGGCGGGTAGCCCAGCCCGACGAGCGCGTCGGCGACGTGCTCGACGAACGGCGTCGGCCCGCACACGAAGATCCGGGGCGTCGCCGGCACCGGTGGGGCCACGGCCACGAGCATCTCGCCGTCCACGCGGCGTGCGAAGCCCGTCCAGCCCGCGGGCCGCTGCCGGGTCAAGGTGTAGGTGATGTCCAGGCCAGGCGCCGGCGCCAGGCGCCCGAGCTCGTCGCGGTAGAGCACGTCGTCCCAGCCGCGGCTGGAGACGAGCAGGTGCGCCGCGACGTCGCTGCCCTCGGCGGCCCGGTGGCGCAGCATCGCCATGAGCGGCACCAGCCCCGACCCGCCGGCGACCAGCAGCAGCGGTCCGCCGTCGCTCACCCGCCAGGTGAACGGCCGGCCGATCGGCCCGCGCAGCTCCAGCGGATCGCCGACCAGCACGTCGCCGCAGAGGTAGGGCGAGACCTCGCCGTCGTCGATCCGCTCGACGGTCAGCGCGAGCATGCCCGTCTCGGGCGCCGAGGCGATCGAGTAGGACCGCTCGGCCTGGTAGCCGTCGCCGGCGGTCAGCCGGACGTCGACGTGCTGGCCGGCGACGTGGCCGGGCCAGCCGGGGACGTCGAGCACGAGGGTCCGGGCGTGGGCGGTCTCGTCGACGATCCCACGCACCGTGGCGGTGCGCCAGACGATCGGGACCCGGCCCGCGCTCAGTCGCTCCAATACCGCTGCTCCTTGAACGGGTCGCCGTGGTTGTGGTACCCGGCGGCCTCCCAGAAGCCGGGCTCGTCGTCGAGCGTCAGCGTCAGCCCGCGCACCCACTTCGCGCTCTTCCAGAAGTACAGATGCGGGACCAGCAGGCGGGCCGGGCCGCCGTGCTCGGGCGCCAGCGGCTCGCCCTCGAAGGTGTGCACGACCCACGCCTGGCCGTCGGTGATGTCCTCGAGCGCCAAGTTGGTGGTGTAGTCGCCGTCCGACCAGGCGGTGACGAACTCCGCCGCGGAGTCGACGTGGTCCAGGAGCGTGTCGACCGAGACGCCCGTCCAGGTCGTGCCGAGCTTGGACCACTTCGTCACGCAGTGGATGTCGACGGTGAACGTCTCCTGCGGCAGGGCGTTGAACTCCTCCCACGACCATGCGGCGCCCGCGTCGGCCATCCCGCCGATCGCGAAGCTCCAGGCGTCCAGCGGCGTGCGGGGCGTCGGGCCGGCCGAGAGGACGGGGAAGTCGTCGACGACGTACTGCCCGGGCGGGACGCGTGCGGGGTCGACGTCGCGGCGGCGTCCATGGAAGCCTCGGGAGATGGGGCTCATCGACCGATCGTACGGGCCGGTGCAAGGGCGCTCTCGGGTCATGGTGGGGTTACCCTCACCGGAATCCCCGACCCGGCATGACAGGCTGCGAGGTCGATGACTGAGAACGCGATCGAAGCCCACGGCCTCGTCAAGCGCTACGGCGACAAGCGCGCCCTGGACGGGGTGGACCTCGACGTCGCCCGCGGCGCCGTGTGCGCGCTGCTCGGACCCAACGGCGCCGGTAAGACCACGGCGGTCCGCGTGCTCACCACGCTGACCGCGCCCGATGCCGGGACCGCGACGGTCGCCGGCCACGACATCGCCCGCGATCCCGTGTCGGTGCGGCGCAGCCTCGGCCTGGCCGCGCAGGACGCGACGGTCGACGGCCTGCTCACCGGTCATGAGAACCTGACCATGATCGGCGAGCTGCACCACCTCGGCCGCAAGGTGGCCCGGGCGCGCGCGGACGAGCTGCTGGAGCAGTTCAGCCTGATCGACGCGCGCGACAAGCTCGCCCGCGACTTCTCGGGCGGCATGCGCCGGCGGCTCGACCTCGCCGCGACGCTGGTCGCCCGCCCCGAGATCCTCTTCCTCGACGAGCCGACGACCGGCCTGGACCCGCGCGCCCGCAACGACCTGTGGGACGTGCTCGACCAGCTGGTCGCGCAGGGCTCGACCATCCTGCTGACCACCCAGTACCTCGAGGAGGCCGACCGGCTGGCCGACGACATCGTCGTCGTCGACCACGGCCGGGTGATCGCCCGCGGCGACTCGCGGGCGCTCAAGCGCCAGGTCGGCGGCGACCAGCTGCACGTGGTCGTGGCCGATCGCGCCGACCTCGACGCGGTCGCTGAGATCGTGGAGCGCATCGCCCGGACCGCGCCCACGGTGGACGCCGGCGCGCGGTCGGTCAGCGCGCCGGCCGAGGGCGGCGTCGCGGCGATCGCCGAGCTGGCCCACGCGCTGACCGAGGCGGAGATCCGCGTCGAGGACCTCGGGCTCAGCCAGCCGACGCTCGACGACGCGTTCCTGACCCTGACGGGCGCGCCGGCGCCGGCGCCGGCGCCGAGCGACGTCGAGACCCAGACCGAGACCGTGGAGCAGACCCGATGAGCAACACCTTCCTCAGCGACACCTGGGTGATCGCCCGCCGCGGCCTCAAGCACATGCGCCGCCAGCCGGAGGCGCTGTCGGACGCGACGATCCAGCCGGTCATGTTCGTCCTGCTGTTCGCGTTCGTCTTCGGCGGCGCGATCGCCGTGCCCGGCGGCGGGAGCTACAAGGAGTTCCTGATGGGCGGGATCTTCGCCCAGACGATCGTCTTCGGCGCCTTCGGCGTGGCGATGTCGCTGTCGGCCGACCGCAACAACGGCGCGATCGACCGCTTCCACTCGCTGCCGATCCCGCGCGCCAGCGTGCTCGCGGGCCACTCGGTGGCCAACCTGATCCGCGCGCTGCTGCCGATCGCGTTCATGTCGGCGACCGGCTTCGTCGTCGGCTGGCGGATCCACTCCGGCTTCCTCGACATCCTGGGCGCCTACGGGCTCATGCTCGGCTTCTCGTTCGCGATCATCTGGATCGGCGTGCTGCTGGGGAGCCTGGTCTCGACGCCGGAGGCCGTGCAGGGCGTGGCGTTCATCGCGATCTTCCCGATCACGTTCATCGCCTCGACGTTCGTGCCGACGAGCACGCTCCCCGGCGTCCTGAAGACGATCGCCGAGTGGAACCCGACGTCGTCGCTGGCCAACTCCCTGCGCCACCTGTTCGGCAACCCCGGCGGGATCGCGCCGCCCGGCAGCGTGTGGCCGATCGCGCACCCGATCGCCTACACCTTGATCTGGGCGGTCGCGATCGTCGTGGTCTGCGCGCCGCTGGCGGTGCTGCAGTACCAGCGCTCGATCAAGTCCTAGCGCTTGCAGCGTCGAGGGACGACTGAGCCACCGCCGCGGTGGTCCAGCCGTCCCGCGACGCGACCGCGGGTCCGGATGCGCGAAAATGGGTGGAGATGTCTGACGCCCCCGCTCCTCGCCCTGCCCCCGCGGCGCCGCTGCGCGCCGTGATCATCGGCGCCGGCCCGTCCGGCTTCTACGCCGCCGACCAGCTGCTCAACGCCGGTCTCGAGGTCGACCTGCTCGACGCGCTGCCGACGCCGTTCGGCCTCGTGCGCGCGGGCGTCGCGCCCGACCACCCCAAGATCAAGGCGGTGACGCGCGTCTACGAGAAGACGGCCAGGAAGCCGGGCTTCCGCTTCTTCGGCGGCGTGCGGCTGGGCGCCGACGTCACCCGCGCCGAGCTCCTGGAGCGCTACCACGTCGTGCTCTACGCGCTCGGCACGTCCGACGACAACCGGCTCGGGATCCCCGGCGAGAACCGCCCCGGCTCGCACGCCGCCACGCACTTCGTGGCCTGGTACAACGGCCACCCCGACGCCGCCGACCACGAGTACGACCTGTCGGTGTCGCGCGCCGTGGTGATCGGGAACGGGAACGTCGCGATCGACGTCGCGCGCATGCTGGTCCTGCACCCGGAGGAGCTCGCGCCGACCGACACGGCCGACCACGCGATCGAGGTGCTGTCGGCCGCGCAGGTGCAGGAGGTCGTGCTGCTCGGGCGCCGCGGTCCTGCGCAGGCCGCGTTCACCAACCCCGAGCTGCGCGAGCTGGCCGACCTGCAGCGCGCCGGCGTCGAGGTCGACGCCACCGACCTCGAGCTCGACGAGCACAGCGCCCGCTGGCTGGAGGAGGACGCCGACATCACCGCGCGCAAGAACGTGGAGATCCTGCGCGCCTATGCGGAGTCGGGGCCCAAGGACGCCAGCCACCGCATCGTCCTGCGCTTCCTGCGCTCGCCCGTCGAGATCCTCGGCGAGGGCGAAGACGGCCCGGTCACCGGCGTGCGCGTCGTCAAGAACCGCATCGAGCCGACCGACGGCGGCGGGCTGCGCGCCGTGCCGACCGGCGAGGAGGAGGTCATCGAGGCCGGCCTCGTGCTGCGCTCGATCGGCTATCGCGGCCGGCCCGTCGACGACGTGCCGTTCGACGACCGGCGCGGGCTGATCCGCAACGAGGGCGGCCGCGTCTGCAGCGAGGCGGGCGACGCCCACCACGGCGAGTACGTCGTCGGCTGGATCAAGCGCGGGCCGTCCGGCGTGATCGGCACCAACAAGAAGGACGCGGCCGACACCGTGGCCAAGATCCTCGCCGATCGCGACGCGGATGTGCTCAACGTGCCCGCGCTGCCGGACCCGGAGGCGATCGCGGCCTTCTACGCCGAGCGCGCGCCGGACGCGGTCACCTGGGAGGGGTGGCAGGCGATCGACGAGCACGAGAAGACGAGCGGCGAGCCGCACGGCCGCCCGCGCGTCAAGATCGTGCGCCTGGCCGAGCTGGTCGAGCGCTCGCGCGCGACCAGCAGCCGCTGAGCGGCGTCCACGGCGGTACGGTTGGCGGTCCCGTCTCCGGCTCCGACCCCCATCGTGCACGACCCCGGCGCCGCGGCCTGAAGCCGCGCGCACCCGGCGCCTTCCCGGCCCGGCGCGTCGCGGTGCTCGTCGCGCTGCAGCTGGCGGTGGTCGCCGGCCTGCTGGCCTGGCGGGGCGGTGGC
>JAOPZP010000464.1 GCA_025964055.1 Conexibacter sp. | reverse complement strand
GCCAGCGCCGCCCTGCGCTGCCGGCCGGCGAGGACGACCAGCGGGGCGAGCAGCGCGAGCGACGGCTTGACGCCCGCTGCCAGCACGATGCACGCGCCGGCGCCGGCGTCGCACCACGGGCGGCGGGCCTCGCGCCCGGCGACGACGAGCGCCACCGCCCCGACGGCGGGCAGCAGGACGAGCGGCTCGTTGTGGGCCCCGCCGATGCCGTAGACCAACACCAAGGGGTTGAACGCCACCAGCGCGACGGCGGCCCGCGGCGAGCGCCCGAGGCGGCGCGCGGTGCTCGCCACCAGGGCCAGCGTCCCGACCGAGGCGGCCAGCAGCAGCCCCTTCAGCGTCCAGTAGGCGGCCGGGACCGACAGCGCCGCGAGCGGCTCGGTGATCAAGGTGAACAGCGGTCCGTACGGGGACGGCAGGTGATGCCAGTTCGAGAACCGGTAGGACGGGTCGTGGGCGGCCGCCAGCGGCAGGGCGGTGTACGGGTTGAGGCCGTGCAGCGGCGCCATCCGCCCGTAGTGCAGGTAGTTGAAGAGGTCGGTCAGCGACAGCGGCGGCCCGAGCAGCAGCACGACCTGCGTGCCGATGGCGGCGCCCCAGAGCACCGGCGCGGGGACGTGGTCGGCGCACAGCCACGCCACGACCCACGCGATGCCCAGCAGCGCCAGCGCGCGGGTGAAGTCGGCCTGCAGCGCCGGCGGGCTCGGGGGCAGCGACGCGAACCGGTGCGCCAGCGGCCCGACCATCCAGCCCGGGAAGCCGTGCTGGGCGGGCCCTGACAGGAACGACGGGCGCTCGGCGGCGGCCGCGACGATCACCGTGCACACGCCGGCCGAGGCTCCCATCGCCGCCGTGCCCAGGGCACCGGCCAGGGCCCCGGCGCCGACCCGCAGCGAGGGCGCGGCGGACCGCCCCGCCGACCGTGGCGGGGCGGGCACGGCCGCGTAGGTCGGCGTCTCACGCACCGCGTTCAGCATCGCGCGCGCCCATGAACGTCCAGGGTGCGGTTCGTGGCGAGCGCATGGCCGGTGTGTTGGGACCGTGTTGGGCGCTCGGCGCCGTCAGCCGTCGGCAAGGCAGAGCACGGACGCCCGGATCCCGATCGCCGGCGGGGTTAGCATGGCCTGGTGGACGTCCAGCGCTTCGACGCCAAGAAGCTCAGCCTGCTGGCCGCCATCATGGGGTCGTTCGTCGTGGGCCTCGACTCCACGGTCGTCAACGTCGCGCTGCCGTCCATCTCCAACGACCTCGGCGGCGGCCTCGCCGGCCAGCAGTGGGTCTCCAACGCCTACCTGCTCGCGCTCGGCTCGCTGATCCTCATCGGCGGCTCGCTGGGCGATGTGCTGGGCGAGCGGCGCGTCTTCGCGATCGGCGTCGGGGGCTTCGGCCTCGTCTCGGTCGTCTGCGCGCTCGCGCCGTCGATCGAGGTGCTGATCGCCGGGCGCGCTCTGCAGGGCGTGTTCGGCGCGCTGCTGACGCCCAGCGCGCTGGCGGTGATCGTCTCGGCCTTCCCGCCCGGCGAGCGCAGCGCGGCGATCGGCTCGTGGACCGCCTGGTCGGGGATCTCCACGGTGATCGGCCCGCTGGCCGGCGGCTACCTCGTCGACGCGACGTCGTGGCGGTGGATCTTCGCGATCAACGTCCCGTTCGTGCTCGCGACGCTGATGGTCGTCGCGGTCGCCGTGCCCAAGCGCGAGCGCGCCCGCAGGCACCAGCCGATCGACTTCCTGGGCGCCGTGCTGTGCGCGCTGGGCCTCGCGGGGCCGGTGTTCGCGCTGATCCGCCAGCCCGAGCTCGGCTGGACGGCCCCGGGCGTGGTCGTCCCCGCGGTGGCGGGGATCGCGCTCCTGGCCGCGTTCCTGTTCTGGGAGGCGCGCGCGCCCCACCCGATGCTGCCGCTGGGGCTGTTTCGCCGGCGCAACTTCACGGTCGGCAACATCGAGACCTTCGCCATGTACGGCGGGCTGGGCATCACGTTCTTCTTCCTGGTGCTCTACCTGCAGCAGGTCGCCGGCTACGACGCGCTCCAGGCCGGCCTGGCGACGCTGCCGACGACGCTCGTGATGTTCGCGCTGTCCAAGCGGGCGGGGCGGCTGGCCGACAAGCTCGGCCCGCGGTGGTTCATGGGCTTCGGGCCGATCGTGGCCGCCGCGGGCCTCGCGCTGCTGTCGCGCCTGGGAGCCACGATCGACTACTGGACCGACGTGCTGCCCGGGCTGATCGTCTTCTCGCTGGGGCTGTCGGCGACCGTCGCGCCGCTGACGGCGACCGTGCTCGCCGACGCCGACGAGTCCAACGCCGGGATCGCCTCGGGCGTCAACAACGCGATCGCGCGCGTCGCCGGGCTGCTGGCCATCGCCGCGCTGGGGGCCGTGGTCGCCGCGTCGTTCGCCTCGTCGATCGACCGCGAGCTGTCGGGGCGGCGGTTGAGCCCCGCGGCGCAGCACGCGGTCACGGAGGCCAAGCGGCGCACGCTGGCCAAGGCCGACGTCTCGCGCGTGCCGCCGGCCGAGCGCCCGCTGGTGGCGAAGGCGGTGGAGGACGCCTCCGTGCACGCGTTCCACCTCGGCATGGGCCTCTCGGCGGCGCTCGTCGCGCTCGGCGGCCTGCTCGGCCTGGTGGGGATCGTCAACCCGCGCCGGACGGTCCGCTCCGAGGACTGCGCGGGCGGTCAGCTCGCCGGGCAGCCGGCCGACGCGGCCCGCGAGCCGGAGCTTCCCGTCCTGTCGCTCGCGAGCCGCCACACCGGTTCGGTACCGTCGGCGCCATGACCGTGGAGGCCCCCTCGATGGCGTCGCACGAGGCACCCGCACCGCGCCGCCGCCGTCCGGCGATCCTCGCCGTGGACGACGAGCCGGCGGTCCTCGCCGCGATCTCGCGCGACCTGCGGTCCGGCTTCGGCGAGCGCTTCCGGGTCCTGCGGGCCGGGTCCGGCGACGAGGCGCTGGAGATCCTCACCGAGCTGCGCCGCCGCGGCGAGCCCGTCGCGCTGCTGGTCGCCGACCAGCGGATGCCCGGGCTCTCGGGGACCGAGTACCTCAAGAAGGCGCGCCAGCTCGCGCCCGACGCCAAGCGCGTGTTGCTGACCGCCTACGCCGACACCGAGGCGGCGATCGCGGCGATCAACGAGGTCGCGCTGGACTACTACCTGCTCAAGCCGTGGGACCCGCCCGAGGAGCAGTTGTACCCCGTGTTGGAGGACCTCCTGACGACGTGGGAGTCCGGCGCTGCGCTGGAGTCCGGCGGCGTGCGGGTCATCGGCCATCGGTTCTCCAAGGACACGCACGAGCTGCGTGACTTCCTGGCCCGCAACCGCGTGCCGGGCCGGTGGCTGGACGTCGAGCGCGACGGCGAGGCGCGCGAGCTGCTGACCGTCCTGGGCACCGACGCCGAGCACCTGCCCGTGGCCCTGCTGGAGGACGGCAGCGTCCTGGAGCGCCCCACGCTGCTGGAGCTCGCCGAGCGCCTCGGCATCGCCGTCCAGCCCACGCAGGAGCACTACGATCTCGTCATCGTCGGCGGCGGTCCCGCCGGGCTGGCGGCCGCGGTCTACGGCGCGTCGGAGGGCCTGAAGACGGTGATGATCGAGCGCGAGGCGCCCGGCGGCCAGGCCGGCCAGTCCAGCCGCATCGAGAACTACCTCGGCTTCCCGGCGGGCCTCAGCGGCTCGGACCTCGCGCGGCGCTCGACCGACCAGGCCCGGCGGCTGGGCGCCGAGCTGCTGACCGTGCAGGACGCCGCGGGGCTGCGCGTCGAGGGCGCCGGCCGGTTCATCGACCTCAGCGGCGGCGGCAGCCTGAGCGCCAACACGGTGCTCGTCGCCTCGGGCGTGGCGTACCGGAAGATGAACGCGCCCGGCTTCGACCAGTTCACCGGCGCCGGCATCTACTACGGCGCGGCGATGACCGAGGCGCGCGCGTGCGCCGACCAGCACGTCGTCGTCATCGGCGGCGCCAACTCCGCCGGCCAGGCGGCGGTGTACTTCAGCGGCTACGCCGAGAAGGTCACCATGTTGGTCCGGGGCGACAGCCTGGCCCGGTCCATGTCGCACTACCTGATCGACCAGATCGCGGCGCTGCCGAACATCGACGTGCGCACCGGCGCCTCGGCGGTCTCCGCCGACGGCGAGGACGGGCGCCTGCGGACCGTCACCGTGCGCGACGCCGGTGGCGCCGAGTCGGTGGAGGAGGTCGACGCCTGCTTCGTGTTCATCGGGGCGTCGCCGCGCACGGACTGGCTCGACGGCGTCGTCGCCCGCGACGAGCGCGGGTTCATCCTGGCGGGGGCCGACGTGCGCGAGGCGGGCTGGCCGCTGAAGCGCGACCCGCTCGTGCTGGAGACCAGCGTGCCGGGCGTCTTCGTCGCCGGCGACGTGCGCGCCCGCTCGATCAAGCGCGTGGCCAGCGCCGTCGGCGAGGGCTCGATGGCGGTCTCGCTCATCCACCAGTACCTGGCGGATTCGTGAGCGTCGCCGCCGACGAACTGCGGGCGGTCGACCTGTTCGCCGACCTCGACGACGCCGGCCTGGCCGCCTTCGCGGAGGTCGCCGAGCTGCGCGACGCCGCCCCCGGGGAGATCGTGTTCGAGTACAGCGAGGCGGCGCCCGGGATGCTCTGCCTGCTCGAGGGGACGATCGTCACCTCGATCCTCGGC
>JAOPZP010000412.1 GCA_025964055.1 Conexibacter sp. | reverse complement strand
CCCAGCGCGACGCGCTGGCCGGCGCCATGCGCGCCGACATCGACCCCTACGGCGCGGCGGGGCTGATGAAGGTCGACGAGATCATCGATCCCGCCGACACCCGTCCCACGCTCGCCCGCGTGCTCGCGCGGCTCGAGGGCCGCCCGCCGGTCGACGGCGCGGCGCGCCCGCTGGCGAGCTGGCCGACCTGCTGAACACCGCCCAGGAGACCCCTGAAAAAGTCGCTGCGGCCGTCTGCGGCCGTGGACGCATCGCCAGTCGCCACCCGATCCCTTGACAATGCGGAAGCATTGCCTGCGGAATCGTGCGGCGCCTGGCTCGGTCCACGACCACATCCGACCGGACCGCCTGATTTTCAGGAGCCTCCTAGCGTGTGTCGTCTGACGCCCTGTCGATCCCCCATCCGGGTAGTCCTCCGCCGCCCACCCCTACCCGCTTCCGGGCCGGGACCGGCAAGGTGGGCGACGGTGCCCGCTCACATGGGATCTGGTCAGGACTCCAGCCGGCCACGGGACGCCGGCAACCGTGAGCGTGTTCCTTCTCCTCTGGTGGGTCGGGTGCCTCTGGCGCCCGACCCATCGGCCCTTTCCCGATGGAGCTGACCGGTGCCCGCGGCGGGGCCGCGCCGTTCTCCCCCATCGACTCGCTGCACCTCTTCGTCTCGCTGCTGGGCGAGGTCGAGCACGCCACGCCCGACGCGCCAGGCGCGTTCTACAACCGCCTCGCCGAGGCGGTCTGCCGCCTGGGCTCGCTGAAGCGCGCCGTCGTCTTCGTCTACGACGACGTCGCGCGCCGCGTGCGCGTCGTGGGCTCCCACGCGATCGACATCGAGCTCTTCGACGGCCACAACCTGGCGATCGAGTCCGCGCCCATCACCGGCCGGGCGCTGGATCTCGACCAGGTGCTGGAAGGCAGCGCCGACGACCTCGCGGCGCCCTACGACACGCTGCTGGGGATCGAGCACCTCGTCTGCGTGCCGCTCGCCGCCGGCGGTCGCGGCTTCGGCGTGATCTGCGCGGAGGGATCGGCGCGGCGCCTGTCGGAGGAGGAGCGCGAGGCGCTGCGCTCGCTCGGCAAGGTCTGCGCGCTCGCGCTCTCGGCCCGCGTCGCCACGCGCCAGCAGTCCGACGCCCGCCACCTCTCGGACCGGATCGACCTCGCGCGCGAGATCCACGAGCGCGTCGTGCAGCGCGTCTTCGGCGTCGTGATGGCGCTGCAGTCCGGCGCGCTGCTGGACGAGGCCGACCAGGTCCGCGCCGCCGCGGAGCTCGGCGCCGCCCTCGACGACCTCCGCGACGCCATGGGCCGGCCGCTCGCGGCGACCACCCGCGTCGTGGCCTCCACCCTGCGCGACGAGCTCGTCCGCCTCGCCGCCAACGCGCCCGACCACGCCGTCGACGTCGACTGGCAGGACGGCCTGACGATCCCCGCCGCGTTCGAGGCCGTCACCCAGTCGGTCCTGGGCGAGGCGATCCGCAACGCGCGCCGCCACGCCGACCCGGCGCACATCGAGGTGGCCGTGCGCGGCGACGCCGACACCGTCGAGCTGGAGATCACCAACGACGGCGTCGGCGCCGCCCAGCGCGGCGGCGCGGGCATGGGCCTGCGCATCGCCGCCTTCGAGGCCCTGCAGCACGGGGCGTCCTTGACCTTCGGCCCCACCGGGGCAGAGCATTGGCACGTCCGCCTCGTCCTCCCACGACCGGAGCCCGCATGACCGATCGCAACCTCCGCGTCCTCGTCGTCGACGATCACCAGGTGGTGCACTGGGGCCTGCGCCTCATGCTCGGCCGCCTCGACTGGGTCGAGCGGTGCATCCCCGCCGCGACGGGCGCCCAGGCGACCGAGTTCGCCCGCCGCTACGAGCCGCACGTCGCGCTCGTCGACCTGTTCGTCGGCGAGGAGTCGGGCCCGGAGATCGTCGGGATGATCCGCGAGGCGTCGCCCAACACGCGCGCGCTGCTGTACTCGGGCGCGGGCCGCCTGTCGGCCAAGGCCGCCCGGGCCGCCGGCGCCCACGGCTTCATCACCAAGGAGCGCGACGCGGCCGAGCTGGCCGACGCGATCCGCCGAGTGGGCCGCGGGCTGACGGTCTTCGACGACGCCGCGCCGTCGGGCATGGTGCTGACCGATCGCGAGCGCCAGGTGCTCGAGCGCGTGGCGGGCGGGATGACCAACGCCGAGATCGCCGTCGAGCTGCACCTGTCGCCCAACACTGTCAAGCAGCACGCGTCGGGGATGTTCCGCAAGATCGGCGCGCGCAACCGCACCGAGGCCGTGCAGCGCGCGCAGCGCCTGGGCCTGATCTCCTAGTTGTAGGTGTCTGGGCCGGCGCGCCCCGCCACCACCGCATCGGGTGCTCTTCGGGACGTCGCGCTCGTAAAGCGCGGAGACAGCGGGGAACCTGAAGGCGTGCTGCAACCTCCTGGCCAGGTGGCGTGATGAGCGTCGTCTGCGGCCGCTACGACGCCGCGTTCACGCTCGACGACCCCGACGCACTCGTCGGCGCGGCGCTGAGCTGCCCCGCGTGCCTGGACGCGACGACGCGCCTGGCGGTCGGCATGCGCCGCAACCGGCTCGACGCGCGCTGCACCTGCCTGGCGTGCGGCAGCACGTGGTCGCTGAGCCTCGCGCCCCAGCAGGCGCTGCGCCTCAGCCTGGACCCGCCCCGCAGCGCCGACGTGCACTTCAGCGCGCAGCTCCCGCCCGCGCTGATGCCCCTCGACCTCGACGACCTCGATGCGTGACCGCCGCGGTGGCGGCCTGCTGCTGACCGGCGCCTCGGGCTTCGTCGGCCAGAGCCTGCTCGCGCGCTGGCTGGCGCGCACCGACCGGCCGGTGACCGTGCTCGTGCGCGCCGCCGACGACCGCGCCGCCCAGGCGCGGATCGAGGCGCTGCTGGCCGACGGCCCGAAGCGCCGCGCACCGCTGCGCGCGCTGGCCTCCGACGTCACCGACTGCGACCCCGCCGACATCGTCGCCCGCGTGCGCGCCGGCGGCCACGACGTCGACGAGATCATCCACTCGGCCGCCTGCGTGCGCTTCGACCAGGAGATCGGCGACGCCCGCGCGGTCAACGTCGCCGGCACCGCCCGCATGGTCGAGGTCGCTCAGCGCCTGCACGCCGAGCGGCCGCTGCGCCGCTACGTGCAGGTGTCGACGGCGTTCGTCGCCGGCGCCCACGCCGGCCCCTTCGGCGAGAAGGACCGCCGCATCGGCCAGGACTTCCGCAACACCTACGAGCAGTCCAAGATCGAGGCCGAGGAGCTCGTCACCGGACCGGCCGGCGCCGGGCTCCCGCTGCAGGTGGTCCGGCCGAGCATCGTGGTCGGCGACCGCGAGTCGGGCTGGACCGCGGCGTTCAACGTGCTGTACGTGCCGCTGCGCGCGCTGGTCGCCGGCGCCGTCGACGCGGTGCCCGAGCAGGACCAGGGGCTGCTGGACGTCGTGCCCGTCGACTACGTCGCCGACGGCCTGCTCGGCCTCTCCGACGCGCCGGCCGACGGCCGCACCTACCACCTGACCGCCGGGCGCCACGCGATCACGGTGGGCCAGCTCGCCGATCTGGCGTGCCGGGCGACCGGCCGCAAGCCGCCGCCGCGCGTGAGCGCCGAGACGTTCGTGCAGACGCTGTCGGCGACCGCCGCCGGCCGCGTGCTGGCCGCCAACCTCGGCGACTACCTGCCCTACCTCGACGTGCGCACGACCTTCGACGCCGCGGGCGCCGAGGCGCACCTGGCGCCGCGCGGCATCCGCGTCACGCCCGTCTCGGACTACCTGCACCGCCTCATCGCCTTCGCGCAGGAGCGCCGCTGGGGCCGCCTGCGCCGCGTGCGTGGCGTGGCGCCGTCGCTGACGACGGGCTGAGGG
>JAOPZP010000618.1 GCA_025964055.1 Conexibacter sp. | reverse complement strand
CCGAGAACGGCGCGGCGGTGCGCCGCTTCCGCCACGACGTCGAGGCCGGGATGGTGGGGGTCAACATCGGGGTCGCGGCACCGGTCGCGTTCTTCCCCTTCTCAGGCTGGAAGGACAGCTTCCTCGGCGACCTGCACGCCCACGGCGGCGACGCCGTCGAGTTCTTCACCCGCAAGAAGACCATCACCAGCCGCTGGTTCTCCGACGGCCAAGGCCACGGCAGCTACTTCGTCGAGGGATGATCGAAGCGCTCGTCACCGGGCGCGTCGCGCTCGACCTCTATCCCGAGCAGTCGCGGCGGGCGCTGGAGGACGTCGAGACGTTCCGGCAGTACGCGGGCGGGTTCGCCGCGAACGTCGCGACCGGGCTGGCCCGGCTGGGTGTGCGCACCGCGGTGTTCTCTGCGGTCGGCGATGACGGCCATGGCCGCCACATCCGCAAGTTCCTCGAAGCGGAGGGCGTGGACTGCGGCTGGGTGGCGACCGACCCGGAGCGGCGGACCGCCCTGGCCTTCTGCGAGATCTGGCCGCCGGACGACTTCCCCATCACCTATCACCGGACGCCGACGTGCCCGGACTGGGAGGTGACGCTCGAGGACGCCGGCGTCGATCTGCAGGTCGCGGCCGCCGTGCCGCTGCTGTACATCAGCGGAACCGCGCTCGCACGCGCAGGCAGCCTCGAGTCGATGGTCGCACTCGCCCGACTCCGTGCCGGCGGCCCGCACCACACGATCCTGGACCTGGACTGGCGCCCGATGCTCTGGGCCT
Source organism: Conexibacter sp. (assembly GCA_025964055.1). Taxonomy (GTDB): domain Bacteria; phylum Actinomycetota; class Thermoleophilia; order Solirubrobacterales; family Solirubrobacteraceae; genus Baekduia. Next base: position 6,164 of record JAOPZP010000618.1, on the reverse strand, counting down.
CTGCCGAGGACTTCGCAGCGCAGGTGCAGCGTGTCCTGCCGGCGGCGACGGTGGTCCTCGGCGGCGACCGGGAATGGGCGGCGGCAGGGCTCGATCCCTCGGCGCCCAGCTCGGCGGTGCGCGTCGCCAAGCACGGGCCCGACGGCTGCAGCGTGCATCGCGCTGACGGCTCGCACGAGGATGTGGCTCCGATCCGCGTCGCCGCCATCAACGGCCTCGGCGCCGGCGATGCCTTCGCCGCGGGCTGGGGCTATTCGCTTCTGCGTGGGTTCGATCAGCCGGCGCATGCCGCCAACGCCGCCGGGGCGATCGTGGCCACCCGCCATTCGTGCTCGGCGGCGATGCCCTCGCTTCAGGAGCTGGAGAGCTTCCTGCGGTCAGGGATCCTTCCCGGCCCGGCTCCGGTCGCGCCGCGATGACGGCGCCCGAGCCGCCACTGCGTGGCTGCTGCCGCTCAACCGCCGGACGCCCGACGCCAGGCTCCCGGCGCGCAGCCATGCGCCAGCCGGAAGCGGCGGCTGAAGTAGGCCGGGTCCTGGAAGCCGACGCGCAGCGCGATCGCCTCGACCGTGAGGTCGCTGCCGAGCAGCAGCGCGCGTGCGGCGGCGAGACGGCGCTCGAGGATCCAATCGACCACGGTTCGCCCGGTGCGTTCCCGCACCACGGTGGTCAGGTATCCGCCGCTCAGTCCCACCGCTGCTGCCACGTCGCGCAGCGTCAGCCGCTCGGTGTAGCGGGACTCGATGATCTCGAAGACGTGCGCGAGCAGCGGCTGGTCGCGCGCGCGCATCGCCCCGGCCACGTCGTGCGCGAGCCGGGCCACGTCGGTGAGCAGCAGCAGCAGCAGGGCGGCGACGGCGCCCTCGTGCCCGTCGGGCTGCTCGCGGAGCTCGCGACGCAGGTCGTGCAGCCGGCGAACCCAGCGCTCCCGGTCGGGCTCGGCAACGCAGAAGCGCCCGACGTCCGGATCCATCTCGGCCGCCACGAACGGGTTGAGCAGCGGGTTGGACCGCCAGAGGAGCAGGGAGGAGGAGTCGGCGCGCACGTCGCGGATGTCCTGCGGCGAGAACTCGACGGCCCAGCCGACGGCGTCGGAGCCGATCCCCGCCAGGTCGTGGACCTGTCCCGGGGCGATGAGCACCACGTCTCCCGCACGCGCGGGCCACGTGTTGCCCCCGACGCGGTGGTCGCCGCCGCCGCGCTCGAAGTACAGGAGCTCGAGATCGCGGTGTCCGTGCGGGCCGACGCGGACGCGCGGGTGCTCGGTCCCGAATCGCTGCAGGTCGACGGCGCCGCGCGGCGTCTCGTACGTCGGAACCGCGGTTGCCGGGTCCACGACCGGGATGCTACGCGGGACCCGAAGATTGTCCAAGAACCCGCGGCGCCCATCCCTGGATCGGGCGGCCGCCGAGGCTCGATAGTAGGTCGAGCGACTGACCGGGCGGTCAGGAGAGCGACGGGAGAGGGTTGATGGCTGCAACGAGCCCTGAGGTGCTGGGTGCCTTCCACGGCGACGAGTCGTTCCCCATCGAGTGGCGCGATGGTGAGCGCGAGCTGTTCTGGGTGCTGGACGACCTGCACTGCCCGAACCCGGTCTCGCCGATGTTCTTCGACATCGGTGGGTGGTGGCTGACCTGCGACCACATGTTCCGCCGGTTCGGCACGCCGTTCGCCGCCGACTGGGTCGCCAAGCGGATCAACGGCTACGTCTACACGGCGGCGATCCCCGCCACGCCCGGCGCGCGCCCTGAGGCCGAGGAGTACGGAAACCGGTATGCGCCGCGGGTCCCGCTCGCGCCGGAGTACGCGGCCAAGATCGGCCGGTACCTCGAATGGACGCTGCCCTACTACGCCGAGAACTTCATGGTGTGGTGGCGCGAGCGGTTCATCCCCGAGATGGATCGGAACTTCGCCCGCCTCGACGGTGCCGACACCGGCGCGGCCTCGCTGGTCGAGCTGGCCGTCCTCCTGGAGGACGCGATGGAGATCCACGACCGCCATTGGAAGATCCACTGGCTGCTGAACTTCGCCGAGTTCTCCGCGCGATCGGGGCTCGAGGCGACGGTCAAGGAGGTCTGCGGGGTGGTCGACTCCGAGTTGCTGGGCCGCCTGCAGAGCTCGGTCCAGGACCGCAACTGGGACGCGGTGCGGGACCTGTGGGAGATCAAGGGCGAGGTCAAGGCCGACCCCGAGCTGGCGGCGGCGTTCACGCGCAGCTCGGCGGCTGACGTGCGGCGCGCGCTGGCGGAGACCGAGCGTGGCCGGCGGCTCGTCGACGAGCGGATCACCCCGCATCAGAAGACCTTCGGCTACAAGTCGATCTGGTCGCACGAGGTGCGCTTCCGGTTGTGGGTCGAGGATCCCGCTCCGATCCTCGAGGCGATCCGCGGCTACGTCGCCGCCGACTACGACTTCCCGGCCAGCCTGCAGGCGGTCAAGGACGACCTGCAGGCCGCCCAGGCGGAGCTGCTCGAGCCCCTGCAGGGAGAGCAGCGTGAGCGCGTGGCGCGGGCGCTGGAGCTCTCGCTCGGCATGAACCCGCTGACGCCCGACCACCACTTCTACATCGACCAGGGCACCAACGCGCGCCTGCGGCTGGTGCTGATGGCCATCGGCGACAAGCTCGAGGCCGCGGAGGTGCTCGACGACCGCGAGGACGTGGCGTACCTGCGCTATCAGGAGCTGCGCATGCTCATGGCCGACCCCACGGCCCTGGGCGACGTCAAGGAGCTGGTCTCCGATCGTCGCGACGAGATCGAGGACTCCGCGCAGGTGCGGCCGCCCGCCTGGGTCGGCACGGCGACCGAGGAGGCGCTCGCCTTCCCCTACTGGACGAACTGGGGGTTCCCCGATCGGTTCCACGCCGGCCCGGCGCAGACCACCGGCGAAGTCCGCGGCCTCGGCGCCTCGCCCGGGGTGATCGAGGGCACGGCGCGATGGGTCTCCTCCTCCGACGAGTTCGACCAGGTGCGCACGGGGGAGATCCTGGTGTGCCGCATGACCAACCCGGCCTGGGTCGTGCTGTTCACCAAGATCGGCGGGCTCGTCACCGAGGCGGGCGGCACCTCCTCGCACCCGGCCGTCGTCGCGCGTGAGTTCGGCATCCCCGCCGTGGTCGGCACCAACGACGCCGGAGCCCGGATCAAGACCGGCGATCGCGTCCGGGTCAACGGCACCACCGGAGTCGTCGAGCTGCTCACATGAGGTGGCATGCCCCGGCAGACCTCGAAGAGGCGCTGCTCCTGCGCGAGGTGCACGGTGACGAGATCACCGTGCACGCCGGCGGCACGTTCCTGGGGATCCTGATGAACCAGGGGCTGATCGCCCCGCCGGCCCTGCTGTCGCTCGGTCGGGTCGCCGAGCTGCGAGGCGTCACGATCGTCGACGGTTGGCTGCGGCTCGGCGCGATGGTCACCCACCTGGAGATCGAGCGGCATCCACGGATCCGCTCGGGCTGGCCGATGCTGGCCCGGGCGTTCTCGGTCGTGGCGAGCCGCCGCGTGCGCGCCGTGGCGACGGTCGGCGGGGTCCTGGCTGACGCCGACTACGCGTCGGATCCGCCGGCGGCGATGTCCGCCCTCGGGGCGCAAGCGGTGCTTCGCGGTCCCCGCGGCGACCGCTCGGTCTCGATGGAGCAGCTGATCCTCGGCTACTACACGACGTGCATCGAGCCCGACGAGCTGCTCGTGGAGGTCCGCGTGCCACCCGCGCCGGCGCGGGCGGTCTACCGCAAGTTCCTCTCGCGGTCCTCGGAGGACCGACCCTGCGTGACGGTCGCGGCCGTCCACGGCGACGGCGGCCTCGGCGTCGTCGTCGGGGCCGTGGCCGAGCGGCCGCAGCGCTTCGACGACCTGTGCCGCCTGGACGCCGACGCGCTCGGCGACGCGCGTCAGCGGCGCGAGCTCGCCGAGGCGTACGCGGCGCGGCTGGAGCCGATCAGCGACGTCCGCGGTTCGGCGGCCTACCGGCGCCGGATCTGCGCGGTCGAGGTGCGCCGGGCGCTGGAGGCGCTTGCCGCATGACGCCGGACCCGCGCGCGACCGGCGCCCAGCGCTACAGCGTCGACGCCGACATGCCGGGCCAGCTCCATGCCGCGCTGGTGCGCTCGACGGTCGCCCACGGCGTCGTGCGGGCCGTCGACACCTCTGCGGTCCCGGCCGGCGCCGCGGTACTGGTGGCCCAGGACGTGGCCGACCTGCCGCTCTACGGCTGCCAGATCGCCGATCAGCGGGTTCTGGCCGGCGACCGCGTGCGCTTCGCGGGCGACGTGGTGGCGGCCGTCGCGGCTGCCACCCCGGCGGCCGCGCGCGCCGCCGCCCAGGCGGTGCTCGTCGACATCGACGAGCTTCCCGGCGTGTTCGACGCCCTTGAGGCCACGCGCGAGGACGCGCCGCTGCTGCACGAGTCGCTGTCGGTCTCCGACAACGAGGCGGCGTACTTCGGGATCCGGCCCGTGCGGGGCACCAACATCTGCCATCGCTTCCGGATCCGCCACGGCGACGTCGACGCCGGGTTCGCCGGCGCGGCCGTGGTCGTCGAGGCCACGTTCCGCACGCCGTCGGCGGCCCATGCGCCGATGGAGCCCCACGCCACCGTCGGCCGCTTCACCGACGACGGCCGGCTGGAGATCGTCACCGGCACCCAGACGCCGTTCAACCTGCGCATGGAGCTGGCGGCGCTCTTCGGCATGGACGAAGAGGACGTCCGTGTCGTCGTCCCGCCGATGGGCGGCTCCTTCGGCGCCAAGACGTTCACGCGCATCGAGGCGATCGTCGCGGCGCTCGCCCGCAAGACCGGGCGCCCGATCAAGTTGGTGCTCGATCGCACCGAGGAGTTCGTGACGCTCAACCGCCACCCCTCGACCGTGCAGGTGCGCCTGGGCGCCACGGCGCAGGGAGACCTGATGGCCAAGGCCGTCACGTGCTGGGCCGACACCGGCGCCTACGCCGACTGCGGTCCCGGCGTGGCGCAGAAGATGGGCTTCGCCGCCCCCGGGCCCTACCGGCTCCCGCACTGCTGGGTCGACGCCTACGCGGTCTACACCAACACGCCGCCCAACGGCGCCTATCGCGGCTACGGCGCGATGCAGTCGATCTGGGCGTCGGAGCGCACGATGGACCTGCTCGCCGCCAAGCTCGGCATGAGCCCGCTGGACCTGCGGCGGCGCAACCTGCTGCGCGACGGGGACATCTATCCCACGGGCGAGACGATGCACGACACGTGCTTCGCCGAGCTGCTGGAGCGCGCGGCGACCGCCGTCGACTACGAGGCAGATCCCAGAGGCAAGGGCCTCTCGTTGATCATGAAGGGGATGCAGACACCGTCGCGCGCGGCCATCGCCGTCGAGCGCGAGGGCGAGGACCGCTACGTCGTCCGGTGCGCGACGACCGAGATCGGCCAGGGCTCCCGGCGCACGCTGCAGCTGCTGGCGGCCGAGCAGCTGGGCTGCCGGCCCGAGCAGATCCGCGTGCCGGATCCGGACACCGATCGGGTCCCGTTCGACACGCGCACGACCTCCAGCCGCTCGACGGCCATGATGGGCCGGGCACTCGTGGTGGCGTGTGCCGCCCTGCTGGAGGACGGCCGCCGCGGATACGGCGAGATCTCCGAGCCCGGCGGCCTGGATCCCGACACGGGGCAGGGCATCGCCTCCAGCCACTGGCATCAGGCGGCGGCGGCGGCGCAGTTGAGCGTCGACGAGGAGACCGGCGTCGTGCGTCTCGAGCGGGTGCACTGCCCGGTCTACGCCGGGCGGGTCGTCAACGCTCCGGGCGCCGACCTGCAGAACGAGGGCGCCATGTTCATGGGGTTGGGAACCGCCCTGTTCGAGGCCATCGACTTCAGCCAGGGGCAGGTGACCAACGCGAACCTCTCGGACTACAACATCCCGACGGCCGCGGACGTGCGCGCCTGCACCCATGAGCTGGTGGAGCGCGAGGGCGCTGCCATCCACGGCCTGGGGGAGACGGCGCTCCCGCCCGTCCCGCCGGCCATCGGCAACGCGCTGGCCAGCCTGGGCATCGAGCTGTACGACCTTCCGATGACCGCCGAGCGCGTGCTGGCGGCGATCGACCGGCGCACGGCCGGGCCGGTCGACGCCGCGGTGGAGGCGCGCGAGTCATGAGGGTGGGGTTCGTCCTGGACGACGCGCCGGTCGAGGTCGA
>JAOPZP010000343.1 GCA_025964055.1 Conexibacter sp. | reverse complement strand
ATCGAGATCGGCGAGCGCAAGCGCGGCCACCAGCTGTGCGAGCGGCTGCTGTCGCTGGCCTCGTCGCTGGACCTCTACGCCGAGGAGCTCGAGGCCTCCACCGGCCGGCACCTGGGGAACTTCCCCCAGGCCTTCACGCACCTGGCGCTCATCAACGCGGTGATGCACGTCATCCGCGACGAGCAGCAGAACCCGACCGCCTGACGCGCCCCGATCACGTGATCGCCGGCGCGACTTGTGACGGGGTCGTTCCGGATTACCGTCGTAGGGGTGATGCGCTCCCCGGCTGCCTTCGTCCTGCTGCTCACCGCCCTGGCGGCCGTCGCGGTCTCCGGGTGCGGGAGCGGCTCGACCAAGACCGTCACCGTCGGCACCGGCACGCCGGCGGGCACCGCGGACGGCGCCCCGACCTCCGCGGCGCAGAGCCTGCAGCAGACCTACGTCCAGGTCGTCCAGCGGCTCTCGCCGCGCGTCGTGCAGATCGAGACCTCCCAGGGCCTGGGCTCGGGCATCGTCTACGACGGCAAGGGCGACATCGTCACCAACGCGCACGTGGTCGGCACCAGCAAGAGCTTCACCGTGACCCTGGGCGCCGGCGACCAGCACAAGGCCACGCTCGTCGGCTCGTTCCCGCCCGACGACCTCGCCGTGATCAAGCTGTCACCGGTGCCGTCGACGCCGCCGCAGGCCGCGCAGTTCGCCGACTCCTCCAAGCTGCAGGTCGGCCAGCTCGTGCTGGCGATCGGCAACCCGCTCGGCCTGCGCTCCAGCGTCACCGAGGGCATCATCTCGTCGCTGCGCCGGACGGTGCCCGAGGGCAACGGCGCCGTCATCGCCTCCGCGGTGCAGACCAGCGCGTCGATCAACCCCGGCAACTCCGGCGGCGCGCTGGGCGACATCACGGGCGCCGTGGTGGGCATCCCGACGCTGGCGGCGGTCGACCCCGAGCTCGGCGGCACCGCCGCGCCCGGCATCGGCTTCGCGATCCCGTCCAACCGCGTCAAGCAGATCGCCGACCAGCTGATCGCCAACGGGCACGTCACCCGATCCGGCCGCGCCTACCTCGGCGTCAGCCTCGTCACCTCGGTGATGGGCCAGGGCATCATCGTCGCTGCCGTGCAGAAGGGCGGTCCGGCCGACAAGGCCGGCATCCGCGTCCAGGACACGATCCTGAAGGTCGACGGCAAGCCGACGCCGACCGCCGACGAGCTGGCCACCGTGCTGGCCGCGCTGAAGCCCGGGCAGACCGTGCCCGTCGAGGTCCGCCACGCCAACGGGCAGACGCAGACGGTCAACGTCACGCTCGGTCAGGTCCCGGGCTAGGCTCGGCGGCCGCGCCCGCCGAGGCGCGCATCGCGGGCGCGACGGCGGCGGCGAAGCGCTCGATCGTGCGCTCGTCGGCCGGCGGCCGGGCCAGGAGCAGGAAGTCCGACACGCCGAGGCGCCGGTGCTCCTCCAGGACGGCCGCACACTGCTCCGGCGTACCGACGATCATGCCGTCGACCAGCTGCTCGACGGGCACGCCCGCCTGCTCGGCGCGCTCGCGGGCGCGGTCCTGGGCAGCGGCCTCGGTGTCGTCGAGGATCGCCCGCAGGACGACCTGCTTGCGGATGTCGGCGGGGTCGCGCCCGACGTCGGCGCAGTGGCGCGCGAGCACATCGAGCTTGTGCTGGTACTCGGCGACGTCACCGTGGAACGCGTTCCAGCCGTCGGCGTGCTCGGCGACGATGCGCAGCGTCCGCCGCTCTCCGGAGCCGCCGATCCACAGCGGCAGCGGGTCCTGCAGCGGCTTGGGCTCGGCGAGCGCGTCGCGCACCGCGAAGTGCTCGCCCTCGACCGTCGCGCGCTCCTGCGTCCACAGCGCCCGCACGATCCGGCAGGCCTCGTCGAGCATGTCCATGCGGACGCCGATGCGCGGGAACGGGACGCCGTACTGCGCGTGCTCGTCCTCGTACCAGGCGGCGCCGAGGCCGAGCTCCATCCGGCCGCCGGAGATGTGGTCCAGGGTCGCGGCGATCTTGGCCAGGATCGCCGGGTTGCGATAGGTGACGCCGGTCACGATGATCCCGCACGCCACGCGCTCGGTGTGCGCGGCCATGGCGCCCAGGAGCGTCAGGCCCTCGAAGCACGGCCCCGTCGGGTCCGACTGGATCGGCAGGAAGTGGTCGAAGACCGAGGCCCAGTCGAGGCCGACGTCCTCGGCGAAGCGCCACAGCGCCCGGTACTCGTCGAACGTCGCGTGCTGCTGGCCGGCGTGGATGCCGAAGCGGAGGGCGTCACCGTGGATCTGCATCCGTGTGCCCTACCCCGTCCGGGCTCATCGGGTGCGGCGGAACTTCACCGACACCTTCGTCGTCACGCACTGCTGGAAGCCCTGCCCCTGGAGCTTCGGGCATTCCTTGTGGAAGTTGAAGTTGGTGGTCTTGCCCCAGAGCGTCGAGCCCTCCAGCGTGGTGCTCGCCCCGCGGCGCAGGCGCGTCAGCCTGCCGAGGCCCGGCAGCTCGATCGGGCCCATCGACGCCGCCTGCAGGTCGGAGACCGCACCGCCGTCGGGCTGATCGGGCGGGCAGTGCGCGAAGGGGTGCGACGTCAGCGCGGTCAGCTGGATGCGCGGCTCGGCGGTGCTCGCCGACGCGGCCTCCAGCGTCGTGAGCGAGACCGGCAGCGCCCGGCCGCCGCAGTCCAGCGGCGCGGGCGCCGCCGGGGCCTCCAGGGTCGAGCAGTCGCCCAGCTCGCCGCCGCAGAGCGCGGGGGCGTTGGGCGTCCAGCTGCCCGATCGGGTCACGTGGCCGTCGAGCCGGGGCTGCGTGCCGTCGGTGCGCGTGAGGGCGACCATGCGGTGGCCGGGGACCCGCGCGACGACGAGCTGCATCCGCACCGGCTTGGCCGTCTGGAAGCTCAGGCTCTGCGTCC
>JAOPZP010000612.1 GCA_025964055.1 Conexibacter sp. | reverse complement strand
GGTCGCGGTCCCCGCCCCCGGGCAGCTCGACGCGCTGACCGAGGACGCGCGCGCCGCGTTCGCCGCCGCCGCCGAGCGGCTCGCCGACGCGGGCGCCGAGCTGATCCCGATCGACCTGACGCCGTTCCTCGCGGCGGCGCGGCTGCTCTACGAGAGCACGCTGGTCGCCGAGCGCCACGCCGCGGTCGGCGCATTCGTCGACGCCCATCCCGGCGACGTCGACCCGACCGTCGGCGCGATCGTCACCGCCGCCGGCCAGGTGCCGGCCACCGCCTACGTGGCCGACGGCGAGCGCGTGGAGCGCCTGCGGATCGCAGCGATGGCGTCGCTGGAGGGCGCCGACGCGCTGCTGCTGCCGACCACCACCGCTCAGCCGACGATCGCCGCGGTCGCCGCCGACCCGATCGGCGCCAACAGCCGCCTGGGCATCTACACCAACTTCGCCAACCTGTTCGACCTCTGCGGCGTGGCGGTCCCCGCGGGGCAGGCCGACGGCGGCCAGTTCGGCGTGACCGTGCTGGCCCGGGCCTTCGCCGACCGCGTCGCCGCCGACGTCGCGACGCTCGTGACGGGCACGCCCGCCGCCGCACCGGCCACCGCGATCGCGCCGCCCGCGATCGAACTGCTGGTCATCGGCGCGCACCGCCGTGGCCAGCCCCTGAACCGGCAGCTGACCGAGCGGGGCGGCCGCTACCTGGCCACGGTCGAGACGGCCCCGGCCTACCGGATGTACGCCCTGGACACCGAGCCGCCGAAGCCAGGGCTGGTGCGAGTGGACGGCGGCGGCGAGGCGGTCGAGGGCGAGCTGTGGGCCCTGCCGCCTGCCGCGCTCGGGACCTTCCTCGGGGCGCTGCCGAGCCCCATGGTCCTCGGTCCGGTCGCGCTCGCCGACGGCCGCACGGTCGTCGGCTTCGGCTGCGAGCCGCTGGCCGTCGTCGGCGCGCCGGACATCACGCACCACCGGTCGTGGGCCGCCTACCTCATGGCCCGCAGCGTGCCGGCGGCCGGCTGAGGGCCGCTACGCGGGCGGGGTGTAGCGCAGGCCGTCGAGCGCGACGTCGAGGATGCGCTCGATCTGCCCGGCGTCGGTCGTGCGGATGCTGGCGATCCCCGCGACCATCCGGCCGACGTCGAGGAAGCTCGTGTCGGGCCGGACGACGCCGGCCTCCTGCGCGCGGGCCAGCAGCATGTCGCCGGCCGCGGTGATCGCGGTGCGGCAGGAGACGAAGACCGGCGCCTCGGCGTCGATGGTGTTCATCATCTCGTCGGCCAGCGCGCGCTTGGTCGCGGCGTAGCGGACGAACTGGCGCAGCCAGGTGACGAGGGCGTCCCAGGGCTCCAGGTCGCCGAGGTCGTTGGCCTTGCGGCTCATCTCCTCGACCTCGTCGACGTAGACGGCCTCCAGGAGCGCCTGGCGCGTCGGGAAGTGGCGGTACAGCGTGCCGATGCCGACCCCTGCGCGGCGCGCGATGTCCTCCAGCGAGGCGGCCGCGCCGTGCTCGGCGAAGACGTCGCCGGCGGCGGCGAGCAGCCTGTCGTAGTTGCGCCGGGCGTCGGCGCGCTTAGGGCGCTGGGAGAGCCCCGTGACGTCTGGGTGCGTGGTGGTGGCGTCTGACATCGGACCTTCTTGCTTGGCCTCCACAGAACCGGAGGCACCCTCCGCTATGCTTCATCGAAGCGGAGGCACCCTCCGCAACTCTTTCGGAGGACGCCTCCAGTTTAGCGCCCTCCCCGCTTCACCCACCAGGAGCCTCACTCCCCATGTCGTTCACCCCGCTTCGGCGCGTCGCCACGCGCCGGTCGACCGCGCACGCCTCCGACGGCGGCGCTGCACACAACTCCAACCTCGTCCTCGGCCTCATCCTGGCCGGCTACCTGATGATCATCGTGGACGCGTCGGTGATCATCACCGCGCTGCCCAGGATCCATGCAGCCCTGCACTTCTCCTCCGCCGGGCTCACATGGGTCCAGAGCGCCTACACCCTGACCTTCGGCGGGCTGCTCCTCCTCGGCGCCCGCGCCGGCGACATCCTCGGCCGGCGCCGCGTCTTCGTCGCCGGCGTCGCCCTGTTCTCGGTCGCCTCGCTGGTGGCGGGTCTCGCCCAGTCGGCGGGCATGCTGCTGGTCGCCCGCGCCGTCCGGGGCGTCGGCGCCGCGATCGCCGCGCCGTCGACCCTCGCGCTGCTCACCACGAGCTTCCGCGAAGGTCCGGAGCGCACGCGCGCGCTGGCCTGGTACAGCGCCATCGCCGGCGGCGGCGGCAGCGCCGGGCTCGTCCTCGGCGGCATGCTCACCAACTGGGTGTCCTGGCGGTGGGGCATGTTCATCAACGTGCCGATCGGCCTGGCCCTGATGTACCTCGTGCCCCGGCACCTGCCCGAGACCGAGCGCCGCTCCGGCCGCTTCGACCTCGCCGGCGCAGCGACCTCGACGCTCGGCATGACCGCGCTGGTCTACGGCTTCGTCCGCGCCGCGTCCGATGGCTGGGGCGAGCGCATCACCGTCGCGTCGTTCGTCGCCGGCGTCCTCCTGCTGGGCGCGTTCGTGCTGAACGAGCTGCGCGCCGAGCAGCCGATCACGCCGCTGCGGCTGTTCGCCAGCCGCGAGCGCTCCGGCGCCTACGCCGCCCGCATCCTGGTGGTCGGAGGCATGTTCTCCATGTTCTTCTTCCTGACCCAGTTCCTGCAGGGCGTGTTGGGGTACAACCCGCTGCAGGCCGGCATCGCGTTCCTGCCCATGACCGCGGTCATGTTCGGCATGGTCCGGATCGTCCCGCGCATCGCCCATCGCATCGGCACCATGGCGCTGCTGATCGGCGGCCTCGCCGTCGCGCTCACCGGCATGGTGTGGTTGAGCCGCCTGTCGCAGGACACGGCGTTCTTCCCCGGCATCGCGCTGCCGCTGGTGCTCCTGGGCGCCGGCATGGGCGTCGCGTTCACGCCGCTGACGGCGGCCGGCATCGCCGGTGTGTCGGGCTCCGACGCAGGCGCGGCCTCCGGCCTGGTCAACGTCGCCCACCAGCTGGGCGGCTCCCTGGGCCTGGCCATCCTCGTGACCGTGTTCGCCTCGGCCGAGCGCGGCGCGGCCGGCGACCTGCCGGCCAGCGCGAGCGCCCACGCCCAGAGCGTGCACGAGCTGGCCCACGGGGTCGCGACGGCGCTGAGCGGCTCGGTGATCCTCCTCGCCCTGGGACTCGGCGTCGTCCTGGTCGTCATGCACGGTCAGCGGATCCCGAGCCTCGGGGTCGGCCGAGCCTGGGCGCGCGTGTCCACGACGCGTTCGCCAGGCTGATCGCGGGAGGAGCGCGCGGGGTGGGTGGCCGCCCGCCTCGCGCGCTTCGACCCGCGTCCCGCGTTCATCTCACCCCCGCGGGTAGACCCTCCCGATGGACGCCCCCGAGCTCGCCGAGGTCGAGCGCCTGCTCCGCGAGCGGCAGGAGGCGCTGACGACGCGCATCACCGGCATGGCGGCCGCTCCCGAGCGGGGAAGCGGCATCGGCTTCGGCAAGCGCATCGGCGACGGCACGACCGAGGCCGTGCGGCGCCTGACCGAGGTGGGCGTCGGTGGCAGCCTCGAGCTCTCGCAGGCGCGTGTCGCCCGGGCCCTCGAGAAGCTCGACGAGGGCACCTACGGGCTGTGCGACCGCTGCGGCGAGCCGATCGCCGAGGCGCGGCTGAAGGCCGCGCCCGAGAGCGTGCTCTGCATCGCCTGCGCCCGGCTGGGGCGCTAGCGAGCGACCCGGCCTCAGTCGGGCAGCGGGATCTCGGCGGTGACGAGCGTGCCGCGGCCCGCTGGGCTCTCGACCCGGAGCTGGCCGTCGAGGACCGCCAGCCGGTCCGCCAGGCCGACGAAGCCGGTGCCGTCGATCCGGGCGCCACCGACGCCGTCGTCGCGCACGTCGAGCCGGAGGCGGCCACTCTCGACGCGCGCGCGAACCGTGGCGCCCCTTGCGTGCGCGTGCTTGGCGACGTTGGTCAGCGACTCGGCGACCACGAAGTACGCCGTCGCCTCGACCGGAGCGGGCAGCCGGTCCACCGACACGTCGACGTCGACCGGCACGGGCGTGCGCGAGGCCAGCGCCCGGACTGCCGCGCTCACGCCGCCGTGCGTGAGGACGAACGGGAGGATCCCGTGCGCGAGCTCGCGAAGCTCGACGTTCGCACGCTCGGCGTGTTCGAGCGCCTCGCTCACCAGCTCGGACGCTGAGTCGCCGTTGGGCGGGAGCGCCCGGTGAGCCAGCTTCAGGCTGATGATCGAATGGACGAGACGCTGCTGGGCTCCGTCGTGCAGATCGCGAGCCACGCGCCGGCGCTCCTCGTCGGCCACCGCGACGATCCGCGCGCGGGAGGCCGCCAGGTCCGCCCGCGCCTGGATGCTCGCGATCGCGGTGCCGACGAGCTCGGTGAACTCCGCCATGCGCTGCTCGGTGTCGGCCAGGAACTGCGGCCGCTCGGTCCCGGCGCCCATCGAGCCCCAGAGCGACCCCTCGACGACGATCGGGACCGCCACCGAGCACCGGATCCCCGTCCGCTGCGTCACCTGCCCGGCGAAGCCGGAGGCGTGGCGGTAGTCGTCGACGCGCGCCGCCCGGCCGGTGCGCATCACGCGCGTCAAGACCATGTCCGCCTCGAGCGTCATCCGGCTGCCCACCGGCATCTGGTCGGTCGCGCTCCCGCTGCTGGCGACGACGCTCATCGTCCCGTCCGGCTCGATCCGCCCGATCATCGTGGCTTGAGCGTCGAAGAGCCGCTCCAGCTCGTCCGCGACGGCGGAGAACACGTCTGCCGCAGGCACGCCCTCCACGACCAGAGTCGCGACGCGCCGCAGCGCCGCCTGCTGGTCCGCGAGACGTTCCAGCTCCGCCTCGGCCTGGCGGCGCTCGGTCACGTCGCGTGCCACGGCGTAGACGAGCCCGCCCTTGACGTCTGGCGTCGACCTCCACTCGAGCACCCGGTAGGAGCCGTCCTTGCGAGCGAAGCGGTTCTCGAACGGCACGGCGGTCTTGTCGCGACCGATCGCGGCCGCTTCCCCCTCCGTCCGCTGGCGGTCGTCCGGATGGACGAAGTCGAGATACGGGCGCGCGAGGAGCTCGTCCTCCGTGTAGCCGAGGATCCGCTCGGCGGCGGGGTTGACCCGCTTGAAGTACCCGTCGAAGTCGGCGACCGCGATCATGTCCGACGAGAGCGTGAAGACGCGGTCGAGCTCGTCCTGCGCCTTGGCTCGACGGGCCGCGTTGACCCCGAGCGCGCCGGCGAGCGCGGCGAGGACGAGGCCCGCAGCGACGATGATCCACGGCAGCACGGTCGCAGCGCCGTGGACCGATCCCGCCGGCACCGCGACGTCGAACGGCTGTCCTGCCGCCGCGAACGACCTCCGCACGGTGGGCGGCGCGCTCGCATGATCGCCGGTCGCGCTGCCGCCGGCCGTGAGCTGCAGCGCGTCCGTGTCGGTGGCCGCGGCGCGCAGCGACGACTCCGAGACGAACACGACGACGAACCCCGGTTCGACGACCCCGCCGGTCCGGCGTGGCGCCAGCCGCACGAGGAACAGCCCCTTGGTCCCGTCTCGCAGCGTGGCCAGCGGGGTCGCCGTCGCGTCCTGCAGGGCGCTCGCCCGAGCCAGGGCGTCCGCCATCCCGGATTCGCCGGCCAGGTCGATCCCGGACACCGCCATGGGAGCGATGCCCGAGACCAGCGTCGCCGGCAGATACGACGGCCGCGAATCTGCGGGCGCGATCCTGCCTCGCGGGTCCCGCGTCACGATGGTGTCGCCGATCCGCCGCTCGTAGATGGCACGCCGGGAAGCGGGAACCTGCTCGACCCACGCGGCCGCCGGGAACCCTGCCGGGCTGAGCCACCGCGATGCGTTGGTCTCGAACTCCTGGCTCGTGACCCCGACCCCGGCCGCGCCGCCCATGAACCGGCGGAGGCTCTCGGTGAGGGAGGTCGCCTGGTCGACGTGCCCCCGGATCTGCGCGACCGCGACGTCGGCGCGGTGCTCGGCGTCGCGCCGCGCGTCGCGCTCGCCGAGGAGGCGGGCACCGAAGAAACCCGCGACCGCCAGCACGAGGACCAACGCCACTGGTGCGATCTGCCGCGTCCGCACGACTCAACCTTTCCGAGGGGGGTCCATACGATTCTGCTCCCTCGATACCGAGTGCGCTAGCGTCGAAAGGGAGCACACGATCGAGAGGCCCCTTGGTGCAGAGCTGGCCGATCGCCACGCCGGTGACCCGCAAGTCCTTCCTGCAGTCCGCCGCAGCGGCGGTCGTGGCGGCGCCGCTGGCCGGATCGCTGCTCAGCGGCTGCGGCCGCGCCGCGCGGTCCAACCACTTGGTCGTCGCCGCGGCGACGACCCCTCCGAGCCTCGACTGGGAGCTCGTGTTCGGCAGGGAGGTGTACGACCACGTCTTCAACCTCAACGACCGCCTGACCCGCTGGCAGCAGATCCCCGCACCCGACGAGGACGGCGGCTTCGACCTCGCGTGGCAGGCCTCGAACTTCGCGGAGATCACCGAGCCGCGCATGGCCGAGGGCTGGGAGGTCACCAACGGCGGCAAGACCTACACCTTCTCACTGCGCAAGGGCTGGCCGAGCCACGCGGGCAACGAGTTCACCGCCGCGGACGTGAAGTGGACCTTCGAGCGGAGCTTCGCCCTTGATGGCATCACGAGCTTCTACAACAGCATCTCCAGGATCGAGCGACCGGAGGACGTGAAGGCCCTCGACCAGCACACGGTCCGCATCGAGCTGGCGGAGCCGGGACCGGACCTGCTCCTCACGCTGAGCACCTTCTGGCGGGCGATCGTCGACTCCGAGCTGGCCAAGAGCCATGCGACCTCCGCCGATCCCTGGGCCAAGCGGTGGCTCAAGCGCCACGAAGCGGGCTTCGGTCCGTTCAAGCTGGAGGAGCTCAGCCCCGGGAGCCAGGTCGTCTGGCTCGCCCACAAGGAGCATCCGTTCCCTCCCGCGCTCGACCAGATCACGTTCAAGGAGGTGCCGGCGTCGTCGGACCGGCTCGCCGCGCTGACCTCCGGGGAAGCGCACGCCGCTCAGTTCCTGTCGCCCACGGACATGCAACGGGTTCAGAACGGCGATGGCGTGCGCCTGTGGAACTTCCAGGGCTACGTCATCGCGCAGTGCCCCATGAACCCGAGCTACCCGCCGCTCGACGACGTCCGAGTCCGGCAGGCCCTGTCCTATGCGACGCCCTATCGGCAGATCCTCGACCAGGTCTTCCGCGGGTTCGCCGGGCCGGCCGCCGGCCCGCTCTCCGACCACGCCGCGGGGTTCGACCCTTCCCTGCACCCGTACACCTACGACCCCGTACGGGCACGCGGGCTGCTGCGGGAAGCCGGCCATGCGAAGGGGTTCACAACGACGCTCGCCTACAACACCGCCGACCCGCTCGGGGCGCCGGTCAGCGCGCAGCTCCGGAGCGCCTTCGAGGATGTCGGGGTGGCGCTCGAGGTCGAGCCGCTCCCTCCGTCCACGTACCCGCAGGCGCTGTTCACCGGCCAGCGGCCGATGTTCTTCTACGAAGGCGGGTCCGACTCGCCGGATCCCGCCTACGCGCTGGGGTTGTTCTACCAGTCCAAGAGCTCCAACAACTGGGTCGGCTACGCGAGCGCCAAGGTCGACGCCTGCCTGGCCGACGCCGGGCGCGCCCAACTCGCTTGGGACCAGCGGGTCGAGCAGCACAAGCGCTGTGCCGAGCTCATCGCGAACGACGCCCCTTGGCTCTGGATCGCGCAGCCCGGCTTCCAGGTGAGCACACGCAGCGACGTGACCGGGATCAACTGGTACGCCGGCGAGGGGGTCGACTGGTCCAGGGTCAGCTTCACGAGCTGACCGGCCGGTCCCTCAGGCCCCGACCGGGTGCCAGACCGTGCGCAGCTCGGTGAGCGCCTCGAGGCGCGCCAGCGACGACTGCTCGCCGCGGACGACGCGCTTCAGCGTCTCGGAGGCGAAGGTGTCGATCTCGGCGGCGCGCTCGGCGTCGCCGGTGAGGTCCAGGATCGCGTTGACGTCGCGGTGGGCCGCGAGCGCGGGCACCAGCTCGTCGGCGCGACCGGCGATGAGGTTGACGACGCCGCCGGGCACGTCGGAGACGCCGAGGATCTCGCCGAGGTCCAGCCCGGCCAGCGGCGCGCGCTCGGGCAGCGCGACCACGACGGCGTTGCCGGCGGCCAGCGGCGCGGCG
>JAOPZP010000336.1 GCA_025964055.1 Conexibacter sp. | reverse complement strand
GCGCCTGCGCCCGCGGTGAGCGGCGCCGGGACCGTCACGCCGCCGCCCACGAACCCGCCATCCGGGATCGCGCCGTCGACGACGAGCGGCACCACGCCGTCCACCAGCACGCCGTCCCCGCAGCACGTGCTGGGGACGCACAAGACGCACCCGGCAACGGCCCCAACGCGCCGGCACACGACCGTCAGCCGCGGCGGTGCGCCGACGTTCCTGGGCTGAGCTGAGCGGCGGCGCCATCGCGGCCGTGGTCCTGGCCGCCGGTGCCGCCGTCCTGCTGTCGGACTCGGGAGGCGACCGGGGCTCCACCGGGTCGTCCTCCCCCGCGCGGCTCGCCGCAGCCGTTGCGCCGGCGCACGACGCGGCCCCGCGGCGCCTGAGCGACCCTGGCGGCGTGTCGCGCTACGCGTTCGTCGAGCGTCGCGTGAAGGTCCGCGCCGAGCCGGATGCCGGTGCCCGGTCGCTCGGCCGCCTCGGGACCCGGACCGCCGACGGCACCGACGAGCTCGTGCTGGCGCTGGAGGGCTGGACCGATCGGCGCGGCGTGCGCTGGATGCGCGTCCGGACGCCGCTGCTGCCCACCGGCACGGTCGGCTGGATCCCCGCCGCGCAGCTGAGCACGCTGCGCCGCGTCCGGACGTGGGTGCTGGTCGATCGGGGCGCGCGGCGGCTGACGCTGCGCCGCGACGGCCGCGTCGTCCTGCGCGCTCCCGTGGGGATCGGGAAGGCGGCGACGCCGACGCCCGCGGGCCGCTTCTACATCCGTGACCGCCTCACCGGCCTGGACCCCCGGTCGCTCTACGGGCCCGAGGCCTTCGGAACGTCCGCCCGATCCCCGACGGTCACCGACTGGCCCGGCGGCTCGGTCGTCGGCATCCACGGCACCAACCGGCCCGGGCTGATCCCAGGCCGTGTGTCGCACGGCTGCATCCGCCTGCGCAACGCCGACATCCGACGGCTCGCGCGGCTCATGCCCGTGGGGACGCCGGTGACCGTGCGGTGACGATGCGCGGGAGCGCGTCGCGGGCGAGCAACGCCTCGAGCTCGTCGGTCGGCAACGGGCGAGCGAAGTGGTAGCCCTGCCCGTATTCGCAGTCGAGCGTGGTCAGTGCCTCGAGCTGGTCAGGCCGTTCGATGCCTTCCGCGATGACGCGCAGCCCGAGGCTGTGGGCCAGGCCGATGATCGAGCGGATGATGGCCTGGCTCTGCGGTCGGTCGATCATCGTGGCCACGAACGAGCGGTCGACCTTCAGCGTGTCACCGGGGAAGTCGTGAAGGACGGTGAGCGACGAGAAGCCCGTGCCGAAGTCGTCGAGCTGGACGGTCACGCCGAGGTCCAGGAGCTGGCCGAGTACGGCGCTCACGAGCTCGGGGTTCTCGATCAGCGTGCTTTCGGTGATCTCGAGGACCAGGTTGGCGGCCGGGAGGTCGGCGTCGTCGAGCGCCGCGCGCACCTGAGCGACGATGCTGGCGTCGGTGATCTGGCGGATCGAGACGTTGACGCTCACCGTGACGGTCGGGCCGACGAGCCCCCGCCGGCGCCAGTCGCTCAGCGTCTCGCAGGCGCCGCGCATGATGAGGGTGCCCAGCGGGCCGATGAGACCCGTCTCCTCCGCCACGGGAATGAACTCGGCGGGTGAGACGTTGCCGTCGCCCGCCGGCCAACGGGCCAGTGCCTCCAGGCCGTGCAGGTCACCGGTTCGCAGGTCGACGATCGGCTGGAAGAACGTGCGCAGTCGGCGCTGCTCGATCGCCTCGCGCAGCTGCGTCTCGAGCGAGACGCGATTGACGACGCGCTGATGCATGCTTGCGTCGAACACCTCGCAACGATCCCCGCCCTGGGTCTTGGCGTCGTACATCGCGATGTCGGCATTGCGGATCAGGTCGTCGGGATCGACGACGCCGTCGAGGTTGTGCGCGATGCCGATGCTGGCGGCGATCGACAGGGCGCGTGACTCGAAGCTGATCGGCTCGGCGATGGCCCTCCCGGCCCGAGCGGCGATGTCGCGCGCCTGGCCCGCTTCGGTGATCCCGTCGAGGAGGAGCGCGAACTCGTCGCCGCCGAGGCGGGCGAGGGTGTCTCCCGGGCGCAGGACGCGTCCGACGCGGCGGGCCAGCTCCACCAGCAACCGATCGCCCGCAGCGTGGCTGAGGCTGTCGTTGACCAGCTTGAAGCGGTCCACGTCGATGTACAGCACCGCGCAGCCATAGGCCGGATCACGCTCGTGGTGGCTGAGGCAGTGGACCAGGCGATCCATGAACAACGCCCGGTTGGGCAGGCCGGTCAGGCCGTCGTGCAGCGCGTCGTGGATCAGGCGCTCCTGCGCGGTGCGACGCTCGGTGATGTCCGACAGCGAGCCGGTGATGCGCACCGGGGTGCCGGACGCGTCGAGGGTGGTCAGGCCCCGGGTCAGGACCCAGCGCCACCCACCGTCGGCGTGGCGGATGCGGTGCTCGTTCTCGAAGTGCGGGCTGCTGCCGGCCAGGTGGTGGTCGATCTCGCGCTGGAGCCGGTCGCGGTCGTCGGGGTGGACGAGGTCGAACCACGCATCCGGTCGGTCGGAGGCGAAGTGGTCGTAGCCCAGCAGCGTCTTCCAGCGCTCCGAGAAGTGCATGGTCGCCACGGCCAGGTCCCAGTCCCAGATCCCGTCGTTGGTCGCCTGCACCGCGACCGCGTAGCGCTCCTCGCTGCGCCGCAGGTCCATCATCGCCTGGTGGTGGCGGACCGCGTAGCGGATCGTCCGCTCCAGGCCGGGGGCGTCGATGGTCGCCTTGACCAGGTAGTCGGTGACGCCCAGCTCGGACGCCTGCCGGTCGACCTCGTAGTCATCCTGTCCGGTGAGCATGATGACGGGGGCCGGCGGATCGGTCTCCCACGCCTCCCGCACGAGGTCGAGGCCTGTGTGCTCCCCCAGGCGGTAGTCCACCAGGTACAGATCGTGACGCGCCTCGCGGACTGCGCGCAGCGCGGGGCCGTAGCTCTGTTCCCAGTCGAGCTCGAACCTGGTGTGGCCCGGCACGCTGAGCATGCTCTTGGTGAGGACGAAGTCGTCCTCGTCGTCCTCGACCAGCAGGATGCGCAGGGCGTCAGTCATCGCTCTCGGGCCCATCGTGCGGAAGCTCGACGAGATCGAACCAGTAGCAGGCCAGCGTCCGCATCACCGCCGCGAGCTCCTCGAAGCTGACCGGCTTGCTGACGAAGGAGTTCACGCCGAGGTCGTAGGTGCGCACGATGTCCTCCTCGGCCTTGGAGGTGGTGAGGACGACGACGGGGATGCTGCGCAACACCGGGTCGCTCTTGATCTCGGCCAGCGCCTCGCGCCCGTCCTTCTTGGGCATGTTGAGGTCCAGCAGGATCAGCCCGGGACGGGGCGACGGGACACCGCCCGTGGCATACGCACCCGTGCCGCGCAGGTACTGCATGAGGTCGTCGCCGTCCACGACGAAGCGGACGTCGTTGATCAGGCGCGAGCGCTTGAGGGCATCGGCGGTGAGGACGCGGTCGTCCTCGTCGTCGTCGGCCATCAAGATGGTGATCGAGCTCCGCTCTGTGGTCGGGCTAGGTGAGGGCATGCGTGACCTCCTCATCGAGGATCTCGGGGAACAGCGACGTCGGTGGAGCGCTCTCGGCGGACTGCACGACCGGGAGCCTGACGGTGAACGTCGCTCCGTGGCCGACGTCGCCGTCGGCGGTGATCGTGCCGTGGTGGCGCTCGACGATCTTGCGACACAGCGCGAGCCCGATCCCGGTCCCGGGATAGGCGCTCGTGCCGTGCAGCCGCTCGAACGCACGGAAGATCCGCGTCGCGTACTGGGCGTCGAACCCGAGGCCGTTGTCGGCGATCGTCAGCTCGGCGATGCCGTCGGTGACGCTCGCGCTGACGGCAACCTCAGGGACGACGCCCTCGCGACGGAACTTCAGGGCGTTGCCCAGCAGGTTCTGCAGCAGCTGGCGCATCTGCACCGGATCAGCGTCCACCGTCGGCAGCGCGCCGATGGTGACCTTCGCACCGGAGTCGTCGACGGCCAGCTCCAGGTCGACCAGGACCTGGGCGACCGTCTCGCCGAGCTCGACCGGGACGAACGGGCGGCCCTTGGTGGACACGCGCGAGAACATCAGCAGGTCGTCGATCAGCGCCCGCATCCGGCCGGCGGCATCGCTCATCCGGCGCAGGAAGTCCTGACCCTGCTCCGACAGCCGGTCGCTCTCGCTGGCCGTGAGGTGAGCGGCGAACGTCTGCACCTTGCGCAGCGGCTCCTGAAGGTCGTGGGAGGCGATCGATGCGAACTGCTCCAACTCGGCGTTGGACCGCGCCAGCTCCGCGGCGTGACGCAGCAGCGCGTTCGTGCTCTCCAGGCGAGCGTTGTTGCCCGCCAGCCGGCGGTTGGCCTCCCCCAGCGCGGCCGCGACACCCAGCATCCGGTGCAGCAACGCCAGAAACGCCAGGGCAACGACCGCCAGCGCGACGTAGATGGCCCACGGCAGCCACTTGCGCGATCCGGAGACCGAGTTGAACAGCGACGACTTCGTCGACGTCAGCACGACGTGCCAGGTGCTGGTGGGCACTCCGACGGCCACGAAGTAGCCGTCCGTCCCGTAGGAGCCAGTCGTTCGCCGCTGCATCGCCGTTCTCAGACCGGCCTCCCGGGCCGGCCGGCCCACGACCTGGCGACGATCGCGGCTTCCGACCACGTTGCCGCGGCTGTCGAGGACATACGCGGTGCCGCCCGTGGTCGGCACGCGCTGCAGGTAGCTGCGGAGGAACGCCCCGAACACGGAGGCCGGCGCGCCGCTGATCAGGACGCGTCGGCCGGTGGCCGTCTTCACCGGCACCGCGAAGTCGACGATGTCGGCGCCGCCCGGACCACCGGGATGCACATCCGAGAGCCAGACCGCAGCGCCGGCCAGCACAGCCTTGAGCGCGGACGACGAGAGCACCTGGCGGCGCGCGTCCTCGGTGAGCGTCCGTGAGGAGGCGATGACGGTCCCGTGCTGATCGACGAGGACCGCGTAGGCCAGCCGGCCTCGCGCGACGGCCTTGTCCAACACCCGGCCGCTGACGTGGGTCCCGGCGTACTGTCGGCTCGCCTCAGACGGCGCCGCGGCCAACGACAGGATCGCCTGCGTCAGCGCCGAGACGACCTGGGCGCGGTCCTGGAAGCGCGACACGACGCGCTGGCGCGTGTCGGCCTGCGTCGAGCGCAACTGGACGGCGAACAACGCCAACGCCACGACGAGCACCACCGCCGCCACCCCGACGACACCATTTGCACGACGCCTGTCGAGGTTCGACCACCACGACCTTGCCGCAATCCCGGGCACGCAACATCCTTCCTTCCCCAGCCACTGGCGGACCGGCTCGCACACTCCATCGGCGACCACCGCGACGGTCTTGAGCGGTGGTCGCAGACTTTGAGCAAAGTGCGCCCAGCCGTACTACGAGGCGATCAGGCGCCGCTCAG
>JAOPZP010000302.1 GCA_025964055.1 Conexibacter sp. | reverse complement strand
ACCGACGCCGAGGGCCAGCTCATCTGCGGCTTCCACGCGCCCGGCTCGTGGGAGGACATCGTGCACGTCGAGGACTGCCTGCTGCAGTCCGAGCGCGGCAACCGCGCGCGCCGCGAGGTGCTGGAGTGGGCGCGCAGCCAGAACCTCACCGCCTACGACCGGCGCTCGCAGCTCGGCGCGCTGCGCAACCTCGTCATCCGCGAGGGGCGGCGCACGGGCCAGGTGCAGGTGCGCCTGGTCGTGAGCGACGGCGTCGAGCTCGACGTCCACTCGCTCAACCAGGCCGTCGCGTCAGACAGCCTGCTGATCACCAGCATCGAGACGGTCGGCGAGACGACGTCCGGCGGCTCCACCGAGCTGATCTCGGGCTCGCCGACGATCGAGGAGGAGCTCGGCGGCCTGCACTTCAGCCTGTCGTCGCAGGCGTTCTTCCAGACCAACACCGAGATGGCCGAGAAGCTCTACGCGATCGCCGCGGAGACCGCCGGGCTGCAGGGCTGGGAGCGGGTCTACGACCTGTTCTGCGGCATCGGGACCATCGGCCTGTCGCTCGCGTCGAAGTCCGGCGAGGTGTGGGGGCTGGAGATCGTCGAGGAGGCGATCTCCGACGCCATCAAGAACGCCAAGGCCAACGAGATCTCCAACGTGCAGTTCTTCGCCGGCGACGTGCGCCTGGCGCTGCGCGAGCTCGTCGAGAAGGCCGGCCGGCCGGACGTGGTCGTCGTCGACCCGCCCCGCGCCGGCCTCTCCCAGAAGGTCGTGCGCCGCATCCTCGAGGCCTCGCCCAAGCGCATCGTCTACGTCTCCTGCAACCCGACCACGCTGGCGCCCAACGCCCAGCAGATGGTCGAGGCGGGCTACGTCCTCAAGACCGTCCGCCCCGTCGACATGTTCCCCCAGACCCCGCACATCGAGTGCGTGGCCCTGCTCGAGCGCGGCCCGCAGGCCAACCAGATCGCGGCGGCGCCGAAGGGGGAGTAGCGGCCTAGTACCCCAGCGTCTTGTACGAGATCGTCTCGCAGTGGCTGATCTTGTAGCCCTTGCGGCCCTTGCGGGAGACGAAGACGATGTCGCGGCCGCCGCCGCAGTCGATGCTGCCGTGGCCGAAGTGGGCGTGGATCGTGTCGTTGCCCGAGCCTGCCCGGATGACGTTGAGGCCGTGGCTGGCGTAGATGAAGTCGTTGCCCGTGCCGCTGTTGAGGCGGTCGAGCTGGGTCTCGTTCTGGCCCGACGGCTTGTAGTCGCCCCAGATCACGTCGTGGCCGTCGTGGCCCCAGATCGTGTCGGAGCCGTGGCCGCCGAGCAGCTCGTCGTTGCGCCCGGTCCCGCGCATCTCGGCGCTCTCGTCCTGCTTGTGCATCTTCAGCACGCCGTCGATCTGTGGCCAGCCGGCATGGCTGGTCTTGGCGACCGCACCTCCGGCGAGCGCGGCGCAGCCGGCGAGGAGGAGCAGCAGGAGGACGGGCAGGAAACGGCGCGACATGAGAACGGTGGTCCCTCCGGGGGATCGGGAGCAGCGGCGCAAGCTACCGGGCGCGGCCGGTCAGGCGACTGACGGCTTCGGGAGTCTGCTGAACTCATCGGCGTGATCGCGCCGCGGCTGGAGACCGAGCGCCTGGTCCTGCGGGCCATAGGTCCGCAGGATGTCGCGCCCAACGCCGGAATGTGCGCGGATCAGGAGGTCCAACGGTTCCTGGGGGGACCTCAAGATCCCTACCCAGCCTTCGTCAACCTCGCCGCGGACGCCGGCCACTGGGCCCAGCGCGGGTACGGCAGCTGGACGGTGGAGCGCCGCGACGACGGTGCGTTCCTCGGCCGCGTCGGCCTGTGGGAGCCGGAGGGCTGGCCGAGCCTCGAGCTGGGGTGGAAGCTCGCGCGCCACGCCTGGGGCGGCGGCTACGCGGGCGAGGCGGCGCGCGCGGCGATGGGCTGGGCGTGGACGGCGCTCGACGCACCGCAGCTCATCTCGCTGATCCATCCCGACAACGCCGCGTCGGCCCGGCTGGCCGCGCGGCTCGGCCACGTGCCCGACCCGCAACCGATCGAGGTGCTCGGCGGGCCGGTGGTCCGGCACGTCCTGACCCGGCCGGCGGGTGACAGGCCGCTGGCGCTGCGCGACGCCACGCCGGACGACACGCCCCGCATCGCCCGCGCGGTGCGCGACGCCATCGAGGGCTACCGCGACATCTCGCCGCCCGGGTGGACACCGGCCGAGCACACCGACGAGGAGGAGCGCGAGACCCTCGCCGACCCGACGTACCGCTGCGTGCTCGCCGAGCCGGGCGGGGTGCTGGCCGGGCACGTCGGCTGGTGGCCGGGCGTCACGTCGCGCGCCGGGTCCGACGATCCCGGCATGATCCACCTGCGCCAGATGTTCGTGCATCCGGGGTGGTGGGGGACCGGGCTGGCCCACCGGCTCATGACGATCGCCGTCGACGCCGCCCGCGCCGACGGCTTCCAGCGCATGCGGCTGTTCACGCCCGCCGCGCAGGGTCGTGCGCGGCGCTTCTACGAGCGCGCCGGCTGGCGCCCGGGCGGCCCGCCGGTCGAGGAGCCGCGCTTCGGGATGCTGCCGATCATCGAGTACGTCCGCGACATATAGGCCTTCCTCAGCGGTCCTTGCGCAGCCAGTCGGCGAGCTGCTCGGTGGCCGAGCCAACGGCGTCGCCCGTGTCCTTGAAGACGGTCCGGAAGCGGTCGGCGTAGTGGGCGGCGGCGTCGCCGGCCTCGGCGCGCACGCCGGCCTCCTCGCCGCGGCGCACGTACTCGCCGCCGGCGATCCGGTCGTACTCGCCCGAGCGGACCCAGGCCATCAGCTCCTGCGCCCGTCGCACCGGCATCGGGTGCGTGACGTTGAGGTCGATGAGCATGCGCGAGAGCCGGTCGACGCCGGTCCCGCCGTTGTCGTAGTCCTGGGCCTGGGCCATGAACTGGTCGAGGTCGAGATCGCCTGCGGCGTGTCCGGCCGCCACGATCATCAGCGTGCGGCAGACGACCTCCGGGTCGCGCGTCACCAGCGCCGCCGCGCGGTCGCACGAGAGCTCGGCCGCGCGCGCCCACTCCAGCAGCGCCGTGCGGACCGCCATCAGCGGCAGCCCGGCGACGATCGGCAGGCGCACCGAGGTGCCCATCCGCAACAGGATGTTCAGCGCCGTGAAGTACAGGACGTGGTCGGCGAGCACGTGCCCCGCCTCGTGCGCGAGCACTGCGCGGCGCTCCTCGACGCGCAGCAGCCGCACCAGCTCCGAGTTGACCACCACGATCGGGCGGCCGGCGCCGATCGTCTGCGCGTTGGCGACCGGGACCTGCGTGATGTACAGCTCGGGCACGTCGTCCAGGTCGAGCGTGCGAAAGACCTGGTTGTGCAGGTTCCACGTCTCGGGCAGCTGGGCCGGCCCGAGACGGACCGACGCGCCGAGGTAGGCGGCGCGCAGCGCGCGCTCGTACCCCATCTCGATCAGCTTGCGCACGACCTGGTCGAGCCCCGGGATCGAGGCCAGCGCGGCGGTCGCCGCCCGATCGGCGGGGTGCTCGAACGCGCGCGCCGAGATCTCTTTGAGCTGGTAGCCGTCGACCGGAAGCGTCATGCGACGATCCTGTCATGCGGATCGCCGTGCTGTCGGACGTTCACGGGAACCTCACCGCTCTGGAGGCCGTACTGGGCGAGGTGGCCGAGGAGGGCTTCGACCTCGTCGTCTC
The DNA here is from genome assembly GCA_025964055.1 of Conexibacter sp. Classification (GTDB taxonomy): domain Bacteria; phylum Actinomycetota; class Thermoleophilia; order Solirubrobacterales; family Solirubrobacteraceae; genus Baekduia. The sequence goes on along the minus strand of JAOPZP010000302.1, from coordinate 666 downwards.
CGGCGGTGACGTGGTGGCGGGGCCCATGCCGCGGGAGTGCCTCGAGTTGCTCGCGGGCCTCGGCGAGCGGATCCGCTGGGTGATGGGCAACGCCGACCGGGAGGTCGTGGCGGCGCTGGACGGCGCGCGGTCGGGCGATCCGGGCGATCCGGCGCAGCGCGCGGCCCACTTCGCGGCCGCGCGGCTGGACCGCAGCCATCGCGACCTGCTGGCCTCGTTCGCGCCGACCGTCGCCGTCGACGACGTGCTGGTCTGCCACGGCACGCCGCGCTCCGACGTGGAGATCGTCACGCCGCGGATCGACCCGGGCCGGCTGGCGGAGATCGTGGACGGCGTGAGCGAGCCCGTGGTGGTCGGCGGGCACGTCCACTTGCAGTTCCTGCAGCGCTCCGGCGCGGTGCAATGGGTCAACGCCGGCAGCGTCGGCATGCCCTACGAGGGAGCGCCGGGCGCCTACTGGCTGGCGCTGACCAGTGAGGCGCCCGACCTGCGTCGCACGCTGTATGACACGGACGCCGCGGCGACGGCGATCCGCGCCACCGGCTACGTCGACGCCGAGGACGTGGTTGCCGCCATCACGGGCGCGGTCTCCCGGGAGGAGGCGCTCGACGCGTTCTCGCCGCTGCCGGGCGCGGGCGCGGGCTGAGCGACGGCGGCCTCCGCGCG
>JAOPZP010000300.1 GCA_025964055.1 Conexibacter sp. | reverse complement strand
ACGGCGTCGACGATCCCGCGCTTGCGCTCGACGAGCTCGGACATGGTCTCGTCGATCGTGTTGGCCGCCAGGAGGTACCAGGCCGTCACGGCGTCGTGCTGGCCGATGCGGTGGCAGCGGTCCTCGGCCTGGTCGTGCATGGCCGGCGTCCACTCGAGCTCGAGGAACGCGACGTTGGACGAGCGCGTCAGCGTGATGCCCTGCGCGGCGACGCGGGTCGCGCAGACGATCAGCTGCGGGCCGTCCTCCTCCTGGAAGCTCCGGACCGACTCCTCGCGCGCTTCGATCTTGTCGCGGCCCAGCAGGTGCAGCGCGTCCGGGAAGCGCTCGATCACCGCCTCCTGCACCTCGCGGTGCCGGGCGAAGACGACCAGCGGCTCCCCCGAGGCGAGGAAGTCGTGGATCCACGCCAGCGCGGCGTGCAGCTTGCCGCGCGCGGCCAGGCGCTGCAGCGCTCCGAGCTGCGCCAGGCGCTCCGCGCGCAGCGTCGCGGCGATCCGCGCGTTGAGGTCCGACAGCTCCAGCGGCTGGGAGCGCAGCCACTCGACCACGTCGCGCTCGGCGACGCGGTACTCGCGCTCGTTGTCCAGCGACACGGGCACCACGACGCGGCGCTTGGCCGGCAGCTGCGGCAGCACCTCGCTCTTGAGCCGCCGCACGAAGCAGCGCCGGCGCAGGTGCCAGTGCAGGCGCTCCTCGGTCAGCACGCCCTGGAACTGGCGCGAGAAGCGGGCGCCCGAGCCGAACTCCTCCAGCCGCCCGATGATCCGCAGCTGCGAGATCAGCTCCTCGGCGTGGTTGAGCACCGGCGTGCCGGTCATCGCCAGGCGCAGCCCGCCGCGTGGCACCGCCTCGGCCAGCCGCCGCACGGCCTGCGTCCGCTTGGCGCGCGGGTTCTTGCAGTAGTGCGACTCGTCGACGACGACCGCCTTGGGCCCCATCCGCGAGAGGTGCTCGCGGTGCTTGCCGACGACCTCGTAGTTGATGATGGTGATGTCGCCGGTCTTCGGGACGGCCACGCCGCCCTCGACGACCTCGACGCTGCGATGCGGCAGCCACTTGCCGGCCTCGCGCAGCCAGTTGAGCTTCAGCGACGCGGGGCAGACGACGATCGCCGGGTAGGCGTCGTCGGCCTCTAGCGCGGCGAGCGCCTGCACGGTCTTGCCGAGGCCCTGCTCGTCGGCGAGGAACACCCGCCGCGCGTCGAGGACGTAGCGGACGCCCGCCCACTGGAAGGGCTGGAGCTCGCCGCCGAGGCGCGCGGCGATCTCCGGCATCGGGTCGCCGGCGGTGGCGCGGGAGCGGCGGATCGCCGCCGCGGCCTCGGCGGCCTCCTCGCGCAGGTCCTCCAGCGCATGCTCGGCCGGCGCGTCGACGGCGACGCCGTGCGTGGCCAGGAAGCTGTCGAGGTGGTGGACCACCCAGGGGTCCAGCGGCAGCGAGCGGCCGCCGTCCGACGTGCCGGGAAGCTTCTCGAACGCGTCGCCGACCGACGGGTCCCAGAGCGTCTCGAGCAGGAACGACTCGCCCTCGACCGACTGGTTGACCGTCAGCCGCGCGGGCGGCGCCTCGCCGCCGTGCTCGAGCGCGAGCACGCAGCGGTGCGCCGCGCCGTCGAGCTTGGCGCCGCGCGCCTCGCTCAGGGCGAGCGCGCCCGCCTGCGTCAGCGGCGCGAGCAGCATGCCGTCGTGCTCGACCGACCCCTCCAGCAGCGCCTCCGGCACGTGGCCGGCACGCGTGTCGAGCACCCACCAGCCCTGGCCGTCGAAGCGCGTAGTCCGGACCCGCCCGACCCAGCGCTCGCCGACGTTCTTGAGCCAGATGTCGACCTGCGCGCTGCTCGTCAGCGACGGAAAGCGCTTGAGGACCTCCGCGACGTGGATCGCCGCCCAGTCGTCGATGGGCGCCCACCACTCGCGGGAGTCCCAGTCGAAGCGCCGGTGGGGGATCTGCCGCACGACCGCCACGATGTGCGGGTCGTACGGGAACCCGAGGACCACGATGGGTGCCCCGTCGGGCCCACGGCGCAGCTCGACGTTGGGGCGTTCTTCGGCCAGCTGCACCCCCTCCAGGGTATCGGCCGCCCCGCCGCAAGGCCGCCCGGCGAGCACCGCCATGCGGCATTCGCCGGCGCGGAGGTCCTAGCTGGGGAGCGACGACCCGGCGAAGGCGAAGAACCAGATCCCGAACAGCACGAAGGCGGCCGAGACGCTGACGAGCATCACGCTGTCCAGGACGCCGCGGTCACGGGTGGAGGTGCGCTCGCCGCGCATGCTCCGGTTCCACGTCGCGTGCTCGCGCCGGTCCTGCAGCCGCCCGGTGACGCGCATGTGGGTGCGGTTGACCGACCCCAGCGCCTTGCCGATGGCCACGGCGGTGACCGTCATCCCCACCAGCACGAGCAGGTACGGCCCGATCGACGGCTGGCTGGAGCTGGTCATCCGCGAGGCGATCCACAGCCAGGCCAGCGGCGAGACCAGCCACATGACGATCGATCCCGCCGCCATGACGAGCACCAGCAGCGCGCCCGCCAGGTGGCGGTGCGGCCCCACCGAGCGCCGCGCGGGTGCGTCGTCGCGGGCCTCGGCGGATGACGTTCCGGTGCGGGTGCTCATGGGTCCGTCGCTCCTCCGATCGGGCGGTCTCCTCGATGTTGTACCCAAAACCGGCGCGTCTGCGCCCCGGTCAGGCCCCCGGGGCGCTGGCCACCCCGCGACGCCGGAAGCGCGCGCGGCGGTCCTCGCC
>JAOPZP010000286.1 GCA_025964055.1 Conexibacter sp. | reverse complement strand
CCGGCGAGGTCGGCGACGGCACGCGCTGGGCGATCGCCAGCCGGTAGCCCGGGCGCCGCCGCCGCCTCACGCCGCCCGCCCGTCGAGCAGCAGCAGGTCGCGGTCGAGCGCGTCGCCGGCCAGCCCGACGATGCCCGCGGCATCCAGCAGCTCGGCCACGGGGAGGCCGCTCAGCTCGCGCTCCAGCAGCTCGCGCACGATCCGGCGCAGCACGACGCCGGGCGGCTCGGCGGCCGGCGGGGCCGCGACGGCGGCGCGACGCGTGTGGTGGGTCACCTGTCCCAGCCGCTCGGCCAGGCGCAGCAGCGCGTCGGTCAGCTCGCCGATCGCCTCGGCGGGCGTGGAGTCCGGGTCCTGGGCCATGCCCCTACTAGGGCGTGGGCGACGACGATTCGCCCCCCAGCAGGCTGACAAAGCCTGGCGGACGGCCCGCCCGCTGGCCGCGGGCCCGCGCGGGTACACACCCGAGCATGAGCATCGGTGCCTGCGGGCTGTGCGAGCTGACCCTCCAGACCACTGACCCCCCGGGGCTCGCCGCGTTCTACGTCGGCGTCTTCGGCTTCCCGGTCCTCTCGCGCGAGGACGACCGCATCTGGCTCGCCTGTGGCGACCGGGCGCGGCTCGGGCTCTGGTCGCCGGGCGCCAAGGAGTTCGGCGACCGCGGCGGCCGGCACGTGCACTTCGCCTTCTCGGTCGAGCCCGGGCGGCTGGACCCGCTGACGGCGCGGCTGCGCGAGCTCGGGGTCGGCTGCGAGGGCCCGGTCGAGCACGAAGGCGGCGACCGCTCGCTGTACTTCGAGGACCCCGAGGGCAACGTCGTCGAGGCGTGGGACTTCTTCGAGCGCGGGGCGGGCGCGCGCGAGGGGACCAAGGCGCTGGCCCAGGGCTGAGCCCGCGCGGCGGCCGGGGCGCGCCGACGCGGCCGCCCCGCACGGCAGAATGCGAGCGGTGACCGGCCAGGCCGCCACGACGCCGGCCGCCCGGGCGTGACCCGCATCGACCACCGCGAGCTCGCGGCCATCTTCGCCGGCGGCTTCGTCGGCGCCGTCGCGCGGGCCGAGCTGAACGAGGCACTGCCCCGCCACGGCGGCCAGTGGCCGTGGGCGACCTTCGTCGTCAACATCGCCGGTGCGTTCATGTTGGGGTACTTCACCACCCGCCTGCAGGAGCGCCTGCCGCTCTCGGCCTACCGGCGGCCGTTCCTGGGCACCGGCGTCTGCGGTGGCCTGACGACCTTCTCCACGATGCAGCTCGAGGTGCTCGACATGCTCCGCGACGGGGACGTCGGCCTGGCGCTCGCCTACGCGGCCGGCAGCATCGTGCTCGGCTTCGCCGCCGTCGCGCTGGCCACCAACCTCGTCCGGCGAGCGAGCTGGCGCCGGTGAGCGCGCTCGTCGTCCTCGGCCTCGGGCTGCTCGGCGGCGCCGGCGCCGTCGGCCGGTTCCTGCTCGACCGCGCGGTCACCCGCCGGGCCGGCGGCGCATTCCCGTACGGGACCCTCGCGGTCAACCTCAGCGGCGCCCTCGCGCTCGGCGTGCTGGCGGGCGCGGGGCTCGGCGGCGACGCTTACCGGCTCTGGGCCGTCGGCCTGATCGGCGCGTTCACGACGTTCAGCACCTGGGCGCTGGAGAGCCATCGCCTTGCGGAGGAGGGTCAGGCGCGCCTCGGCGCGCTGAACTTCGGGGTCAGCCTCGTGCTCGGCGTGCTGGCCGCGCTGCTGGGCCGCTGGATCGGCGGCGCGCTGTGAGCGACTCCCGCAAGCTGACGACCTATTTCGGCGAGCGCGCACGCGCTGACGGGGCGTTCCTGGCGGACGCGCTCGTCGACGTCTACGCGCGGCACGAGCTGCAGACGAGCCTCGTCCTGCGCGGCATCGGCGGCTTCGGCGTCCGCCACCAGAGCACCGACCGGCTGCTGACCCTGTCGGAGGACCTGCCGCTGGTGGCGGTCGCGGTCGACGAACCGGAGCGGATCGCGGCGGCGCTGGCCGACGTCCGCGCGCTGCCGCGCTTCACCGGCCTGATCACGCTCGAACGAGCGATGTTGCTCACCGATGGACTGGAGACCGCGCCGGAGCCGGCCGGGCCGACGAAGCTCACGATCTACCTCGGCCGCCAGGAGCGTGCCGCGGGCCGGCCGGCCGCCGAGGCGGTGGTCGAGCTGCTGCACCGGCGCGGGATCGCCGGGGCCACCGTCCTGCTTGGCGTCGACGGGACCGCGCGCGGCGTCCGCGAGCGCGCCCGCTTCTTCGCCCGCAACGCCGAGGTCCCGGTGATGGTGATCGCGATCGGCGACGGCGACCGTATCGCGGCCGTCCTGCCGGAGCTCGGCGCGCTGCTGCCGCGGCCGCTGCTCACCCTGGAGCCCGTGCAGCTCTGCAAGCGCGACGGCCGGCGGCTCGCGACGCCGCGGGCGATCTCCGAGCAGGTGCTGCGCGACGACCCGACGCTCCGCCAGAAGGTGATGATCTACGCCTCCGAGCAGTCCCGCCACGCCGGCCGGCCGCTGCACCGCGAGCTCGTGCGCGCGCTGCGGGCCGAGGGCGCCGCCGGGGCGACCGTCCTGCGCGGCATCTGGGGCTACCACGACGGCCATGGCCCCCACGGCGACAGCTTCCGGCAGCTGCGCCGGCGCGTGCCGACGGTCACGATCGCCATCGACACGCCGGCGCGGATCCAGCGCCTCTTCGCCGTCGTCGACCGCGTCACCGACGAGACGGGCCTCGTGACCTGCGAGGCCTGCCACGTCGTGAGCTAGATGAGGGGCTCCTACTTGGTGGCGTTGGCCGCCGTCGTGATGAGCTTCGCCGTCTCGGCCGGGTGCGAGATGAAGACGACATGCGAGGCGCCCTTGACCTCGACGGTGTGCGCCTTCATGCGCTTGGCCATGATCCGCTCGGCCGCGGTGCCGATCGCGAGGTCCTTGCCGGCGACCATGTACCAGGACGGGATGGTCTTCCAGGCGGGCGCGCCCGACGGCTCGCCAAGCGCTGACAGCGCCGCGGGACGCTGGGTCCGCGCCATGTCGCGGGCCTGCCTGGCCGGGAGGTCGGCCGCGAAGATCTTGCGGAAGACGTCGAGCTTGATGTAGCCCTCGGGCGTCGGCGTGCCGTCGGCGGCCGGGAACGGGCGGATCGTCAGCGTCGCCGGGCCGATCATGCCGCCGGGCGCCAGCGCGCTCAGCGAGCCGACGCTGTCGCCCTCGTCCGGGGCGTAGGCGGCGACGTAGACCAGCGCCTTGACGTTGGGGTTCCCGGTCGCGGCGTTGGTGATCACCATGCCGCCGTAGGAGTGGCCGACGAGGACGATCGGCCCCTGGATCGTGGCGAGGAAGGACTTCATGTAGGCCGCGTCGGCGGCGACGCCGCGCAGCGGGTTGGGCGGGGCGACGACGGGATAGCCCTCCTGCGCCAGGCGGTCGATCACGCCGTTCCAGCCCGAGGCGTCGGCGAACGCGCCGTGGACGAGGACGACCGTCGGCTTGGCGGACGACGTGGCCGCGGGCGCCGGTCCGGCGAAAAGCGCCAGACCGAGCAGCGCGGTCACGAGCGCGACCGGCAGCCACGAGCCGCGGGTCGTGCCGTGGGCCTTGGGGAAGGCGTACATGATGATCTCCTGATCGGATGACGACGGCGCGGGTGCGCCGTCGAGGTGCGGTGCGGCAGACGCTAGGCGCGTCCTGGTCCCCGCGCATCGGACGGGTGACTGCGGTGCTGTCAGCCGGCCGACCTAGGTCGTCTCGGCATCCGGCTCGTCGGCGTCGGCGGCCAGCAGCGGCGGCACGGCGGCGAGGAAGCCCGACACGACGAAGGCGAAGAGCGCGACCACGCCGACGGCGTGCGCCCAGCCGGTCTCCGCGGCGGTCAGCAGCCCGAGGCCGACGACCAGGCAGGCCACCGCGACGCGCCCGGCCAGCGCCGCGTTCAGCGGCAGCAGCGGCCGGGCCGGCGCCGGGCGGTCCTCCTCGTCGGTCGCCGGGCCGTCCACGTGGTGCCCGTGACCGAGCGTGCCGCCGAGCGTCAGGCGCAGCAGCAGCGCCAGCGACGGGAACAGGATGATGCCGCCGCCGACGACCGCGACGATGATCGCCCACAGCGTGTCGCGCGGCGCCGCGGCCTGCTCGATCGTCAGCCCCGGCAGGAACTGCGGCTGCTGGGCCAGCGCCCAGCCCGCCACGATCGCCGTGACCGCCACGGCGGCGGTGTAGCGCGCGGGCTCGAAGCGCCGTCGTGCCACGAGCGTCAGCGTGATCGCCCCGGCGAGCACCGAGACGATCAGCGCCGGCAGTCCGTCGCCGAAGACCAGGTCGTGGTAGAGCGCGTGGGCGTCCTGGCGCAGCACGACGAGCCCGGCGATCGCCAGCACGCCGGCCAGCGTGCCCGACCCGAGCGCCCGGCGCCGGAACGGCTCGACCAGGTCGTCGCGGCCGCGGCGCACCGCGTCGGCCGACAGGTAGACGGCGGCCAGGTACGCCGAGAAGACCACCGCGAGCACGCCGACGGTGATCGACGTCGGGTTCAGCCAGCTCGACCAGAGGTCGCCGCGCGCGTTGCCGTACGGCACGCGCCCCGAGGCGAGCGCGCCCACGCAGGCGCCCAGCGCGAACGGCGCCAGGACCGACGAGATCGCCGAGGCCTGGTCGATGCGCCGCACCTCCCGCGGGTCCGCCGTGCCCGACGACAGCGCGTAGGCCGCGCCCCGGACGATGATGCCGAACGCCGCCACCGACAGCGCGATCGCCAGCGTCGAGGCCAGCGAGCCGAACGCCGCCGGGTACGCGGTCCAGGTCACCGTCAGCACGAAGATCAACCACACGTGGTTGGCCTCCCAGACCGGGGCCATGGCGTCGTGGGCCAGGTCGCGCAGCCGCTCGCCGTCCGGCGTGCGGGGCGCGGTCACCTGCCAGATCGCAGCACCGAAGTCGGCGCCGGCCAACACGATGTAGAACACCAGCCCCGCGAGCACGAACAGGAGGGGGATGACGGCGAGGGTCATCGCGTCAGACCTCCTTCTCCACGGCCGTCGACACCGGGACCTCGATCGGCGCGCGCGCGAGCCGGCGCAGGATCCACACGACGCCGGCGCCGACGCCGAGGTAGAGGATCCACAGGCCGGCGTAGCCGACCGGCACGCCGCCCGCGGCCGTGACGGCCTGGCTGGTGGGCATGATCCGGTAGACGACCCAGGGCTGGCGGCCGACCTCGGTCGTCACCCAGCCCGACACGAGGGCGACGTAGGACAGCGGTCCCGCGGCGGCCACCGCCACGTAGAACCACCGCGACTCGGGCAGCCGTCGCCGGCGCACCCGCAGGAAGAGGACCAGCGCGCCGAGCGCGGCGAGGAACGTCCCGATCCCGACCATCGTCTGGAACGAGAAGCGGACCACGTTGATCGGCGGGCGCTGCGACGGCGGCGCCGCGTTCAACCCCACCACCTTCGCATTGGGGTCGTGGAACGCCAGCAGCGACAGCATCTTCGGGATGCGGATGCCGAACTTGACCTCGCCGTCCTGGTACCAGCCGAGCAGGTGCTCGGGCGCGCCCCGCGTCGTCTTCGGCAGGCCCTCGATCGCGGCGAGCTTGACCGGCTGGGTCTTGGCGACCTCGCGGGCGGCCCAGTCGCCGACGAGCACCTGCACCGGCGCGGCCAGCGCGGCGATCGTCAGCGGGACGGCCATGGCGGTGCGCTCGTACCGCGTCCAGCGGCCGCGCAGCCGGGCGACCGCATAGGCCGCCGCGACCACGAACCCCGTGACGATGTAGCCCGCGATGTACATGTGGACGAGCTCGTGCCACAGGTAGTCGTTGGCGAACAGCGCGCGCCACGGGTGGATGTCGACCGCCCTGCCGCCGACCAGCCGGAAGCCGCCCGGGTGGTTCATCCAGGCGTTGACCGAGATCACCATCCACGAGCCGGTGAACCCGGTGACGATGATCGGCAGCCCGCTGAGCAGATGCGCGCGCGGCGAGAGGCGGTCCCAGCCGTAGACGTAGATCCCGATGAAGATGGCCTCCATGAAGAACGAGAAGCCCTCGATCGCGAAGCCGAGCCCGAAGACGCCGCCGAACGTCGCGGTGAAGTTGGGCCACAGCACGCCCATCTCGAAGCTCAGCACCGTGCCGGTGATGACGCCGACGGCGAACAGCGCGACCATCACGCGGCTCCAGCGCCGCGCGATCGTCCGGTAGAGCGGGTCGCCGGTGCGCTGGCCGAGCCACTCCATGATCAGGACCATCGCCGGGAACGCGATCCCGAAGCACACGAGCGGGATGTGCACTGCGAAGGACAGCGCCTGCATCTGGCGCGCGGCCAGCAGGTGCTGCTGCTCGACCGGGCCGAGCGCCTGCGCCAGCGGCAGAGCGGCGAGCAGCGTCACGCCTCTCCAGATGCCCGCAGGCGCGGGCGGGCAACCGCGGGCCGGGACTCGGGTGCTCAGGATCGGGGATCGAGGGCGTCCCGGACTCGCGGCGCCACCGCCACGAGGCCCGGGAGGAGGTGGGCCTCGCGGCGGTGTCCGGCGCCGGGGACGACGGACCGCAGCGCTGATGTGGACGCTGCGGTCGGCTCAGAGCGACAGACGGACCTGCGCCGGTCGGCTTGCAGTTCCTGCGACCGCATCGGCAGGTCTCGGCTCGGAGCACGGCATCGCCGCTTCAGGATGGGACCGATCGGCGGGCCCACCAACAACTGCTGCTTATCGCGCGCTACTCCCCGGCCATGATCGCGATGCTGCTCGACGCCGTGGCGAGCACCTTGCCGTCGGGATCGCGCACGTCACCCTCGGCGAACGCGACGCGCCGGCCCGGCTTGGTGACCCAGCCGTGGGCCGTGATGCGCCCCGTGGCCTGGCTGATCGGGCGCAGGTAGCTGACCTTGATCTCGATCGAGGCGTGGGCGGTGCCGGCCGGCAGCGTGGTGTGGACCGCGCAGCCCAGGGCGGAGTCCAGCAGCGTGGCGACCATGCCGCCGTGGACCATCCCAAGCGGGTTGTACACCGACGCGTCGGGCGTCATCGCGAACCAGGCCTCGCCGTCGCCGATCGCGACCAGATCGAAGCCCATCAGCGCGGCGATGGGCGGCGGCGGGATGTCACCGTCCTTGATCGCGGCGAGATACGCTCGCCCGGTCATGGTGCGCCCGGCCTCGGCGGCGGTCAGCGGGTCGTGCCAGGTGACGGTGCGCTGCTGGGGCGTGCCCCAGCGGTCCGCGGCGGTGTCGATCGTGTCCATGATGTCCTTGCTCGATCTCGGAAGCGAGAGTTGCATCATAGGACTCGGTTGTCCCGGCGCGCCCTCAGCCGGGCGCCGCGAACGTGGCCTCGAGGCCGCGGACGTCGCCGTCCTCGTCGACCAGCACGGTGACGTCGCGGTACCCGAGCCGCGCGAGGTCGCCGGCCAGCGCATCGGCCTCCTCGCCCCCGAGCTCGAGCAGGAGCGCCCCGCCGCGGCGCAGGAAGCGCGGGCCGTCGCGCAGCACGCGGCGCAGGATCGCGGTGCCGTCGGCGCCGCCGTCGTAGGAGAGCGACGACTCGAACGTGAAGGTGTCGCGCTGCAGCAGCCCGAGCTCGGGCGTCGGCACGTACGGCACCACGCCGGCGACGAGGTCGACGGCGCCTTCGAGCTCCCGCGGCAGCGGCGCGAGCAGGTCGCCGCAGAAGGCCTCGACGCCGTTGGCCGACGCGCACGCGACGGCGCGCGCGTCGACGTCGGTCGCCACGACGCGCGCGCCCGGACGGGCGGTCATCAGGACCTTGGCCAGCGCGCCGGTCCCGGTGCAGAGATCGATCGCCGTGCCGCCGGCCGGCAGGCGCTGCACCGCGCGCTGCGCGAGCAGCTCGGTCTGCCACCGCGGGACGTAGACGCCGGGTGTGACGACGACCTCCACGCCGCAGAACGTGACGCTGCCGGTGATCCAGGCGAGCGGCTCGCCGGTGCGACGGCGGGTCACGAGCGCGTCGAGGCGCTGGGCGTCGCCGGCGGCGCACGCCAGCAGCTCGTCGGCTTCCTCGCCGGCGGCGACGAAGCCCTCGCGCTCCAGCAGCCGCGTCAGCGTCTCGAGGTCGTCGTGCACGGCCGCCAGTCAAGCACGGCCGGGGCCGAGCTGGGTAGGACGGACCGCATGCAGACGCGCACGCTCGCTCCCGGACTCGACGTCCCGGTCGTCGGCCTCGGCACGTGGCAGGTGTTCGACGTCGGCGAGGGCGGCGTGCCGGCCGCCCGGGCGGTGGTCG
>JAOPZP010000280.1 GCA_025964055.1 Conexibacter sp. | reverse complement strand
CGGGGCCACGGTGCGCGCCTGCGCTTCGACGTCACCGCGCGTGCGGGCGCCGGCGGGCCGGCCCGCCACGCGAGCGCCTCGTCGCGGCTGGTGCGGTAGCGGCGGTCCGGGGTGGGCCTGTTGGCGGACCGTGGGCGTCCGCGGACGGGCCCACCGCCCCCGCCCACAGACGCCCCCGGGCGCCCGAGACACTCATCGCGCTCGCGCTCGTCAGCGCCGACGAACCAGCGCCCGAACACACCCCGCGCCGGCGCTGCACGCCAACCCCGCCCGCACCACGCGCCTCTCACCGCCGCACGTCCTCGCAGTCCGGCATGACCTCGTCGGTCGCGTCGGCGAAGACGGTGTCGTGGCCGTCGCCGCAGGAGACGCGGTCGAAGCCGCCGCCGACGACCTGGATGCGGTCGTCGCCCTCGTCGCCGGCGATCGTGTCGTCGTCGAGGTTGCCGGTGATGGTGTCGTTGCCCGGTCCGCCGTTGATGGTGTCGTTGCCGCGGTCGCCGGTGATCGTGTCGTCGCCCTCGTTGCCCAGGATCACGTCGTTGTCACCGCGGCCGTGGAGCGCGTCGTTGCCGGGGCCGCCGTGCAGCTCGTCGTCGCCGTTCTCGCCGTCGACGTAGTCGTTGCCGCCGTTGCCGTAGAGCACGTCGTTGCCGTCGTTGCCGAAGAGCGAGTCGTCGCCCTCGGTCCCCAGGAGCGTGTCGGGGCCGATGGTGCCGAAGAGGTTGTTGGACGGCGGCGGCGCGTCGGAGGCCGGCTCGGCCGGCACGGGCACGACGGTCTCGCAGCTGCGCAGGCTGTCGCGCGCCGGCGCGTCCTGCTCGACGTAGACGGTGTCGCGCCCCGGGCCGCAGTCGACGGTGTCCTTGTCCCCGTCGGCCACGCGCACCGTGTCGTTGCCGCTGCCGGCGGTCACGACGTCGACGCCCGGGCCGCCGATGAGCTCGTCCGCCCCGTCGCCGCCCGACAGCTGGTCGTCGCCGGAGCCGCCGTCGAGCGTGTCGGCCCCCTCGGAGCCGTACAGCCGGTCGCGGCCCGCGTCGCCGGTGATGGCGTCGTCGCCCAGCCGGCCGAAGACCGTGTCGCCGCCGGTGCCGCCGTCGACCTGGTCGTTGCCGCTGCCCGCGTCGATCGACTCGCCGCCGGGTCCGCCGCGGATGGTGTCGTCGCCGTCGCCCCCCGCGATGACGTCGGTGCCGCGGTTGCCGTCGATGTAGTCGTTGCCCGGCCCGCCGTCGAGCAGGATGTCGTTGCCCAGGCCCTTCTCGATGATCGCGTCGTTGCCGTCGCCGCCGCGGACCACGTCGTCGCCGTCGCCGCCGTCGAGGCTGTCGTCGCCGGCCGAGCCGTCGACCTCGTCGTTGCCCGTGCCGCCGTTGGCGTAGTCGTTGCCCGCCCCGCCGTCGAGGACGTCGTTGCCGGCCTGCGCGAACAGGCGGTCGTCGCCGTCCTCGCCGAAGAGCTGGTCGTTGTCGGAGCCGCCGTCGAGCGTGTCGCTCCCGGCGCCGCCGTAGAGCAGGTCGGCGCCGCGCCCGCCGAGCGCGGTGTCGTCGCCGCCCAGCGCGTCGATGCGGTCGCCGCCGCGCGTGCCGGTGAGGCGGTCGGCCGCCTCGGTGCCGGTGATCAGCCCGACGCCTGGCTGCACCGCGATCGACGTCGGCCGCGCGCCCGGGAAGATCGCCTGCGCCTTCAGCCGCCGGAACGACAGCGCGCTGAGCACCGAGATCGTGCCCGCGCGCTCGTCGGCGACGTAGATCCGGACGCCGTCGGGCGCGACCGCGGGGTGGCCGGGCCCGACGCCGGCGGCGAGCCGCTGCAGCACGCGCCCGGAAGGCAGGTCGTAGACGGCGGCGACGCGCGAGCCCGGCCCGGCGCCGACGATCACGCGCTTGCCGTCCGTCGTGACCGCCACGCCGCCGCCCGGGCCGCGCGCCGTGTGGATCGTGCGACCGAGCTTGCCCGCGGCGGTGTCGATCGTCACCAGTGCCGCGCCCGTCGCGGTCGCGGTGGCCGCGTACGCGCGGCGACCCGCCGGCGCGAAGGCGAGCCCGGTGACGCCGGCGAGCTTCATCCGGCGCACGCCGCCGCCGAGCAGGTCGACGATCGCGATCCGCCGGTCGTCCAGCGCGACGACCGCCTTGGTGGAGTCGGCCGAGACCGCCACCGCGATCGGCTTGCGGGCCTGCGCGCCGAGGTTCGCCGAGCGCATGACGGTCAGCGCCAGCGGGTCGATGATGTCCAGCGCCCCCTTGCGCACCGCGGCCAGGCGCGCGCCGTTGGCGCCGATCGCCATGGCCGTCGGCGTTCCGGTCAGCTGGACGTCGCCGACCTTGACCCGCCCGTTGAGATCGATCGCCGCGACGCCGGCGCCCGCGGTCACGTACCCCCGCAGCCCGTCGGGCGCGACCGCCACCGCGCGCGCCCGGCCCGGGACCGGGACGCGGGCGACCAGGCGGCCCGAGGAGACGTCGACGAGCGTGGCGGTGGCGTCGCCCGCGGCGACCAGCAGCACGCGGGCGTGGGCCGGGGCGGCGAGCACCGCGACGGTGGCGAGGGAGAGCAGGAGCGAGAGGAGGGTTGCGCGCATCGCTGCAGGAACCCCAGCAGGTCCGTGAAGGTTCCGCCGCCACGGCACGTTCGGTGGTCTCGGGCCCGTCGCGGCCTACCGACCGCACCGTGCAGGATCTCGACCTCGGTCCGCCGATCGCCTACGTCCTCCTCGAGGAGGGCACCCCCGTGTACGAGCACGGCGGGACGCGCATCGGCGTGGTCGAGGAGCTCCTCG
>JAOPZP010000270.1 GCA_025964055.1 Conexibacter sp. | reverse complement strand
GCTCGCGTGCGACGGGTCGATGATCGCGTGGCGGAACTGCTGCAGCAGCGCCGCGAACGGGTTGATCATGAAGAGGTTGGGGACCCAGTCCTTGCCCGTCTTCTGGGCGACCGTGTCCAAGGTGTAGAAGATCGGCGTCGCGTAGAAGAGGATCTGCATGACGACCGACCAGATCGGCTCGATGTCGCGGTAGCGCACGAACATCGCCGACAGGAACATCGCGATGCCGGCCAGCCAGACGGTCAGCAGCAGCACGATCGCCGGCAGCTCGAACCACGTCCAGCGCGGCGTGCCGCCGGCGATCAGCAGGAACACGAACACCGGCACGAGGTTCAACATGTAGTTGAACAGCGCGGTCAGCACGGTCGCCAGCGGCACGGCCACGCGCGGGAACTCGATCTTGCGCACCAGCGGCTCGCGGCTCATGATCGAGCGCACCGACCCGCTGGTGGCCTCGGCGATGAAGTTGAACATCACGATGCCGGCCAGCAGCGCGACGGGGTAGTACTTCTCGCTGCCGCCGAAGTCCAGCAGCACGCTGAACACCACGTACAGCACGCCGAAGAGCATCAGCGGCTGCACGAGCGACCACAGGTAGCCGAGCACCGAGCCGAAGTAGCGCAGCTTGAAGTCGGTGACGGCCAGCGTCCACGTCAGGCGCAGCATGCGCCCGAAGTCCGAGCCCATCGCGGTGGGGCCCTTGATCGGGGCGCCGAGCCCCGGCGGCAGCGGCGGGCGATCGGGCGACGACGGCGACGTGCGGGTCACGGCACTGCTCACGGAGCGACCTCCTCGTGCGCATGGGCGGGGACGACGTCGACGTGGTAGGGCAGCGCGGTCATCGACGCCCGCGGGCGGCCGTCGGTCACCGCGAACCGCGCGATGCGGTCGCGCTTGTCGTGGAAGCGCAGCCCGTTGCCGTCGGGCGCGACCGACGCGCTGATCGCGTAGCGCTCCGGGCCGAGGAAGTTCTGGAACGAGACGTGGACGATGTGCTCGCTCCCCGCCGCGAAGAAGCCCGACGGCCCGTCGAAGGCGTTGGTCGCCGAGAACAGCCCGTTGCCCTGCGAGTCGTCCAAGCCGACGCCGAAGACCGGGTCCTGCACGTCCTGGTGGAACCGGACGCGGAAGCAGACGGCGGTCGGCGACCCGGTCGGCGCGACCTCGAGGCGGCCGCCGTTGCCGTCCTCGACCCACGCCTCGACGATCTCGGCGTGGCCGTCGCCGGCCGCGCGCACGGTCTCGCCCTCCCCCGCCACGACGGTCACCGGACCGTCCTCGCCGGCGACCTCGGCCCGGGCCTCCTCGGAGAAGTTCAGCTGCAGGTACTTGTCGGCCACGGCGTCGACGTCGCCGACCTGCACGACCTTGCCGTTCTCCATCACCATCGCGCGGTCGCAGAAGCGCTGCACCGCGCTCATGTCGTGCGTGACGAGCAGGACGGTCGCGCCGCTGCGGCGGATGCGGCCGAACTCGTCGAAGCACTTCTGCGAGAAGGCGGCGTCGCCGACGGCGAGCACCTCGTCGATGAGCAGGATGTCGGCGTCGACCTGGATCATCACGCTGAACGCGAGCCGGACGAGCATGCCCGACGAGTAGTTCTTGATCTTCAGGTCGGTGAAGTCGTGCAGCTCGGCGAAGTCGATGATGCGGTCATAGCGCTTGCGCGCCTCCTTGGTGGAGAGGCCGAGCATCGTCGCGTTGAGCATCACGTTGTCGTAGGCGGCGAGGTCGGGGTTGAACCCGACGCCGAGCTCGATGAACGTGGAGACGCGCCCGTCGACGTAGATCGCGCCGCGGTCGGTGCGGTAGATCCCGGCCAGGCACTTCAACAGCGTGGACTTGCCGGAGCCGTTGCGCCCGACGATGCCGAAGAACTCGCCGGCCTCGACGCCGAACGAGACGCCGCGGAGGGCCTCGAAGTCGTCGTGGGCCGCCCGGCGCAGGGGATGCAGCACCCGCTCCTTGAGCGTGTGCACGCGCTCGCGCGGGATGCTGAACGACTTCGCGACGTCGTCGACGTAGACGGCGGGTGGCCGGTTGGTCATCGGCATGGAGGGTAGGCGACCGGGTGGTTCAGCGGTCGACGCCGGCGGGCTCGGCGACGTGGGCGGGCTGCGGGCCGTCATCGGCCTGCTCCCCGTCCGGCTCTTCCACGTTCATCAGGCCGACCTCCTGCACGAGCGCCGTGAGACGCCGCTCCAGCGAGCTGATGCGCACCGAGAAGTGCAGCAGCAGCACGAGGCTGAACAGCAGGCCGAAGAAGAACAGGGTGCTGGCCGGCGAGATCGCGCCGATCGCGTGCGTGACCTTGGCCAGCAGCGAGAACCAGATCGAGACCAGCAGGATGAACACCGCGGTGAACACCCAGAGGACCGAGTACTCCTCCTTGAGCTTGCGGCGCCGCACCAGCTCGACGACCATCAGCAGGATGCAGACCGCCCCGCCGATGGTCAGGATCCGGATGCGGATGTCCATCAGGCGCGCTTCTCCACCGCGGGGCGCAGCATCGTGACCAGGATGGACAGGAACATCTTGTAGACGTAGTAGATGCTCTTGTGCCCCGAGTGCATCGACTTGCCGGTCGGCATCCGCATCTGCACGGCGACCTCCGCGACGCGGAAGCCCGAGCGGTGCAGCAGGATCAGGATGTCGGCGTCGGGGTAGTCGGCGGGGTAGACGTCGGAGCAGAAGAACCGCGCCACGTCGTGGCGCATCACCTGGTAGCCCGACGTCGGGTCCGACACGTGCTGGCGCATGATCCGCGACGCCATCGCGCTGAAGACCGACATCCCGACCTTGCGCGCTCTCGACGGCTGGTAGTGGCCGTCCTGGTCCAGGAACCGCGAGCCGATGACGATGTCGGCGCTGCCGTCCTGCACGAGCGCCAGCAGCTGCGGCATGAACTCGGCACGGTGCTGGCCGTCGGCGTCCATCTGCGCCACGATCGCGTAGCCCTGGCGCACCGCGTACTTGTAGCCCGACTGCAGCGCGACGCCGTAGCCGGAGTTGACCGGCAGGCGCAGGACCCGCGCCCCGGCGTGGCGCGCGACCGCGGCGGTGTCGTCGCCGGAGCCGTCGTCGATGACCAGCACGTCGAAGCCGGGCAGCGACGCGCGGGCGTCGGCCACCACGGAGGCCACGTTGGCCTCCTCGTTGAACGCCGGGATGACGACTAGGTGGTTCGACACGATCGGGGATTCTTCACGCGGCAGCGGGACACTGTCCTCTTCAACGGGACGCCGCCCCGGAGGTTGCGCAAGAGCCGCAGTGTACCGGCGCAGGCCCCGTCGAACCGGCCCCGCGCATCCGTCCGTGACGGCCCGGCAGGGTGCGGCGGCGCTCTCTGCCAGTCTTCGGCGCGATGCGGATCTGCCTGGTCTACGACTGCCTGTTCCCCTGGACCGTCGGGGGCGCCGAGCGCTGGACGCGCAACGTCGCCGAGGCGCTCGTCGCCGGCGGCCACGAGGTCACCTACCTGACGCGCACGCAGTGGGAGCCCGGCGACGCGCCGCACCTGCCCGGCATCCGCGTGGTCGCCGTCTCGCCGGCCGAGGACCTCTACGGCCCCGACGGCAACCGGACCATCGGCCAGGCCCTGCGCTTCGGGCGCGGCGTCGCACGCCACCTGGCGAGCCACCGCGGCGCCTACGACGTCGTCCACGTCAGCGCCTCGCCGTACTTCGGCGTGCTCGCCGCGGGCCTGGTGCGGCGCCTCGGCGGCTACCGCATGGCCGTCGACTGGCACGAGGTCTGGAGCGACAGCTACTGGCGCGAGTACCTCGGCGGGCTGAAGGGCCGGGTCGCCCAGGCGATCCAGCGGCTGTGCGTGCGCCTGCCCCAGCAGGCGTTCTGCTTCAGCGCGATGCACGCGCAGCGGCTGCGCGAGGAGGGCCTGAAGAGCGAGCCGATCGTGCTGCGCGGCGAGTGGGCCGGGCCGACCGACCGCCCCGACCCGCGCCCCGCCGAGCCGCTGGTCGTCTTCGCCGGGCGGATGATCGGCGAGAAGCACGCGCCCGACGTGGTGCCGGCCGTGATGGCGGCGCGCGAGCGGATCCCGCAGCTGCGGGCGACCATCTTCGGCGACGGGCCGCAGCTGGACGACGTGCGTGCGGCGATCGCCGCCTGCGGCGCCGGGGGGATCGTCGACGCGCCGGGCTTCGTCGACGAGGACGTCGTGCAGGACGCGCTGGCGCGCGCCACCTGCCTGCTCATGCCCTCCACGCGCGAGGGCTACGGGATGATCGTCATCGAGGCCGCGGCCAAGGGCGTGCCGAGCGTGCTCGTCGCGGCGGTCGACAACGCGTCGACCGAGCACATCGCCGAGGGCGTCAACGGCTTCGTGGTCGCCGACGGCTCGCCGGCGGCGCTGGCCCGCGGGATCGTGGCCGCCTACGAGGGCGGCGCCCCGCTGCGCGAGGCGACCGCGGACTGGTTCGCCGCGCACGCCCACGAGCTGAGCATCGCGACGTCGCTGGAGCGCGTGGTGGCGGCCTACGCCGACGGCGCGCGCGTCGCCGGCCGGCCGTAGGCGGCGACGTCGGCGGCCAGGTCGGCCAGCACGCGCGGCCAGACGACCGACGCGCGGTAGAGCTCCATCCGCGCGCGGCCGCGCAGGCGGATGTGCTCGAA
>JAOPZP010000242.1 GCA_025964055.1 Conexibacter sp. | reverse complement strand
AGCGCGCCGCCCTGGGCGCCCTGGGCGCCTGGTGGCTCCTGCTGGCCGAGGCGCTGCTGCACCGGCACCTGGTGCTCGGGGCGCCCGCCGCGGCGGCGGGCGGCGGCTGGGACGCCGTCGTCGCGGTCGCCACGGCGCCGGCGATCGCGCTGCTCGGCGTCTGGGCGGTCGCCGCGGCGCTGCTCCCCTTTCTGGTGCGCGGGCGCCTGATCACCGTGGACCTGGTGGGTGCGACCGCCTGGGCGGCCGGCCTGGCGGCGGGCACGCAGGGGGCGCTGGGCGCTACGCCGCGGGGCCTGATCGCCGGCGCGATCGCCTCCGGCGTGCTGGCGGTCGCCGTGCGATCGTCACCCGCCGTCCGCGAATCGCGTTGAGCTTGCGTAGCATGGATCAGCCGCCCCGCATGACGTGTGGGCGGTTTCCCCAGTGGGGAAGTGGTCCCTCCACGGCATGAGCGTCCTCCGAAGCCTCGAAGAGAAGATCGCCGGCCTCGTCGAGGGGACGTTCGGTCGCGTCTTCCGGTCCGAAGTCCGGCCGGTCGAGCTCGCGCGCAAGCTCGCCAAGGAGATGGACGAGCACCGCACCGTCTCGGTGTCGCGCACCTATGTCCCCAATGAGTACGTCGTCTGGCTCTCGCCACAAGACCGCCAGCGCTACGAGGGCGTCGAGCAGTCGGTCATCGACGAGCTGGGCGCCTACCTGCTCGAGCACGCACGCCGCGAGCGCCTGGCGCTGGTCAGTCGGCCGCAGATCGAGTTCCGCACCGACGAGCGCCTCGCCCTCGGCGAGTTCGGCATCCAGGCGCGGCTGGTGCAGCCCGACGAGGCGGCGGCGGGCGGCGCGGCCGCGCGGGAGGCCCACGAGGCCCGGCCCGCCGACATGGGCCACACGATGGTGTACTCGACCAGCGACCGGCACCAGTCGGCGCTGGAGCAGGTCGGCTCGGGCGCCGGCGTGAGCCGCCGGCGTGCCATCGTGGTGCTCGGCGGCAAGCGCCTGGTCGTGCCGCCGGGTGGCGCGCTGATCGGGCGCAGCCGTGAATGCGACATCGTCATCGACGACTCCAACGTGTCCCGCCGTCACGCCGAGATCTCTCCCAGCGGCCAGAGCTGGCTCATCCAGGACCTCGGGTCCACCAACGGCGTGCGCGTCAACGGCCGCCAGGTCGACGGGCCGCATCCGCTGGAGAGCGGCGACCGGGTCGAGATCGGGACCGTCGACGTCCGCTTCGAGGTCGAGTAGGCATGGTCGATCCCGTTTCCGTCGCGCTCAAGTTCGCCTTCCTGGCGATCCTGTACCTCTTCCTGCTGTGGATCTCGCGCAACGCGCTGAAGGATCTGCGGCGCACGTCGGTCACGACCTCGCCGCCGTACGCGCCCTACGCCGGCGGCGCGCCGGGGGACGCGACCGGGATCCAGTCGGCCAGCAGCCAGGGCGGCGCGCCCGACGGCATGGCTGACCCGCGGCTCGTGGTCGAGCGCGCTCCTGGGCACGTTCCCGGGATGGAGTACGAGGTGGGCGAGGGGGCGGTCATGGGGCGCGGCGACCAGGCCGAGATCCGGCTCGAGGACCCGTTTGCGTCGTCCCGCCACGCGCGGCTGGTACGCCAGGGCGCGGCGATCGTCCTCGAGGACCTGGGGTCGACGAACGGCACCTACCTCAACGAGGAGCTGCTCAGCGGCCCGCAGCCCCTGCACCCCGGTGATCGGGTGCGGATCGGCGACAGCGAGTTCACCTACCTGGATCGCTGACCATGCTCCGCGTCGCCGATCACTCCGCCCGGACCGACACCGGTCGCCAGCGCCCCGCCAACGAGGACAGCTACTGGGTGGGCAACCCGCTGTTCGTCCTCGCCGACGGCATGGGCGGCGCCCAGGCGGGCGAGGTCGCGTCCCAGACGGCCGTCGAGGTCTTCGCCGGCGGGCTGCCCGACGGGCCCGGCTCGCACGAGGAGCGCCTGGCCGGGCTGGTCGGTCGGGCCAACGCGCGCATCCACGAGCTCGCGCAGGCCGACGACGCGCACGCCGGGATGGGCACCACGCTCACGGCGGCCTACGTGGGCGAGGACGACCTGGCGATCGCGCACGTCGGCGACAGCCGCCTGTACGTCCTGCGCGACGGCAAGCTGCAGCAGCTCACCGACGACCACTCGCTGGTCGGCGAGCTGGTGCGCCGCGGGCAGATCAGCGCTGAGGAGGCCGAGGACCACCCGCAGCGGTCGATCATCACGCGCGCCCTCGGGATCGAGGACGAGGTCGTCGTCGACCACCTCACCTGGCCGGTCCGCGACGGCGACGTCTTCCTGATCTGCTCCGACGGCCTGACCGGCATGGTGTCCGACGAGCGGGTGGCCGAGATCATCCGCGACGCGCCGAGCCTCAGCCAGGCCGCCCAGCAGCTGGTGCAGGCCGCCAACGACGCCGGCGGCCGCGACAACATCACCGTGATCCTCTTCCGCGTCGAGGAGGTCACGCCCGAGGCCGGCGGCCTGCTCGGGCAGGAGACGATGACCGGCGCGGCGGCGCCGACGGCCGACGAGGTCCGCGAGGCCGTCACCAGCGGCGGGACCGCTCCGGACCCGGACCCGGCCCCCGCGACCACCGCGACGATCGCGCCGCGGGCCCCG
>JAOPZP010000225.1 GCA_025964055.1 Conexibacter sp. | reverse complement strand
CGCTCGGCCCGTCGCGGCCGGGCGGTCGCGGCGTGAACGCGGCGCCGAGGCGGCCGCCGCTGCGGCGCGACCTGGACCGCAAGGTCATCGCCGGCGTGTGCTCGGGGGCCGCGCGCTGGCTGCACGTCGACCCGCTGCTCCTGCGGATCGCCGTGATCATCCTCACGGTCGCCTCCGGCGTGGGCCTGCCGATCTACATCGCCGGCTGGCTGCTGCTGCCCACCAGCGACGGGGCGCCGGCGGTCGCCGCCCGCCTGCGCGCCCGGCCGGGCGCCTGGCAGATCGCCGCCGGCGTCTTCTGCCTCACGCTCGCCGGGCTGCTGACGATCCGCGAGCTGGGCCTGTGGTGGAGCGACGCCATCGTGTGGCCGTTCGTGCTCGCCGCCTCGGGCCTGGCGATGCTGTGGCGCCAGACCTCGCGGCGCCCGCCCGTCACAGCGTCGAGGGACGACACAACGACGCATACGGTGGTTCAGTCGTCCCTCGACGTGCCGCTCGAGACCGCGGCGACCGTGATCCCGGAGCGCCCGCCGCTGGGTGCCAACCTCCCGGCGCGGCTGCGGGCCGTCTACCAGGGCGGGTTCGGCATCGCGCTCGTGGTCGGCGCCGGCCTGCTCTTCCTGCAGGCCAACGGGGCGCTCAGCGGCGCCCGCGACCTCGTGCTCGCGTTCGTCGTCGTCGGACTCGGCCTGGGGCTCGTGCTGGCGCCGTTCTGGATCCGGCTCGTCCGCGGCCTGAGCGAGGAGCGCAATGCGCGCATCCGCTCCCAGGAGCGTGCCGAGGTCGCCGCCCACCTGCACGACTCGGTCCTGCAGACGCTCGCCCTCGTCCAGAAGCGCGCCGACGACCCGCGTGCGGTCGCGACGCTCGCCCGCCGCCAGGAGCGCGAGCTGCGCACGTGGCTCTCAGGCGCCCCCGAGGCGCGTCCCGACGAACGGCTGGCCGACGCGCTGCGCGCCGCCGCCGCCGAGGTCGAGGAGGCGCACGGCACGCCGGTCGACGTCGTGACGGTCGGCGACCGCGACCTCGACGACCGCACCCGCGCGCTGGTCGCGGCCGCGCGCGAGGCGCTGTCGAACGCGGTCCGCCACGCCGGCGTCGACGCGCCGATCTCGCTCTACGCCGAGGTCACCGAGGGCCACGTCGAGGTGTTCGTCCGCGACCGCGGCCGGGGCTTCGACCCGCGGGCGGTGCCGGAGGACCGGCGCGGCGTGCGGGAGTCGATCGTGGGCCGCATGGCCCGACACGGCGGCCGCGCCGCCGTCCACAGCACGCCCGGAGAGGGCACGGAGGTGGAGCTGGTGTTCGATGACTGAGCCTGTTGCGGAATCCGGGACCCCCGGGGCCCTGCCGACCGTCGTGCTCGTCGACGACCACGCGCTGTTCCGCGCGGGCGTGCGGTCCGAGCTCGAGGGCCTGGCCGACATCGTCGGCGAGGCCGGCGACGTCGACGGCGCGGTGCGCGAGATCGTGGCGCTGGCGCCCGACGTCGTGCTGCTCGACGTCCACCTGCCCGGCGGCGGCGGCGTCGAGATCCTGCGCCGCCTGGCGCTCGAGGCGCCGGCGGCCAAGTGCCTCGCGCTCTCGGTGTCCGACGATCCCGAGGACGTCATCGCGGTCATCCGCGCGGGCGCGCGCGGGTACGTCACCAAGACGATCTCCTCGACGGAGCTGGTCGAGGCGATCCGGCGCGTCGACGAGGGTGACGCCGTCTTCTCCCCCCGGTTGGCGGGGTTCGTGCTCGACGCGTTCGCCGGCGGCACGGGCGCCGGCAGCGGCGCGCCGGCCGAGGGTGCGGCCGATCCCGAGCTCGACCAGCTCACGCCGCGCGAGCGCGAGGTGCTGCGCCACATCGCCCGCGGCTACCTCTACAAGGAGATCGCCCAGCGGCTGGGGATCTCGGTCAAGACCGTCGAGGCGCACGTCAGCGCCGTGCTGCGCAAGCTCCAGCTCTCGACCCGCCACGAGCTGAGCCGGTGGGCCGTCGAGCGACGGCTGGTCGATTGAACGGCTAGGTTTCGGTCCGGTGCCCCGGACCTATCTGCTCACCGGCTTCCCCGGCTTCCTCGCCGGGCGGCTCGTCCCCCGCCTGCTGGCCGACGACGAGGAGGCGCGCATCGTCGCCCTCGTCGAGCCGCGGATGGTCGAGCGGGCCCGCGCGCTGGCGCCCGACGGGGTCGACGTGCAGCCGGGCGACATCACCGACCCGATGCTCGGGCTGGACCAGCGGACCTACGACCGCCTGGCCGGCGAGGTCGTCAAGGTCTTCCACCTCGCCGCGGTCTACGACCTGGCGGTCGGCTCCGAGCTGGCCGAGCGGGTCAACGTCGCGGGGACCCAGCACGTCCTGGACTTCTGCCGGCGCGCGCCCGGGCTCGAGCGCCATCACTACATCTCGACGGCCTACGTCGCCGGGCAGCGCTCGGGCCTCGTGCTGGAGGAGGACCTCGCCGAGGGGCAGGCCTTCAAGAACTTCTACGAGTCCACCAAGTTCGCCGCCGAGGTCCTCGTGCGCGCGTCGATGGACGCGATTCCCACGACGATCTACCGCCCCGCGATCGTCGTCGGCGACTCGCTCACCGGCGAGACCCAGAAGTTCGACGGCCCGTACTACCTGCTGCGCTCGATGGCGGGACCGACGGGCGCGCTGCTGCAGGTCGGCCGCGGCGACGCGCCGTTCAACGTCGTGCCGGTCGACTTCGTGGTGTCGGCGATCGCGGCGGGATCGCGCGACGCCGAGGCGGTCGGCCACACGCTGCATCTCGTCGATCCCGAGCCGGTGTCCTCGAAGGAGCTGGCGCGCCTGCTCGCGCTGGAGTACAAGGGGCGCGAGCCGAGGATCCCGCTGCCGCCCGGCGTCGTGGACCGCTCGCTGAAGTACGCGCCGATCCGGAAGCTGTTCGGCGGCACGCCGCGGCAGTCGATCACCTACCTCAACCACCCGGTGCAGTTCGACACCACCCAGGCGGCGCAGGTGCTGGGTCGCAACGGCCTGCGCTGCCCGCGCTTCGCCGAGTACGTCGGCCCGATGGTGGCGTTCTATGCCGCGCACGAGCACGACGACGCCTACCGGCCGGCGCACGAGAAGTAGCCGCGGGTCCGTCAGGCGCGCAGGCCGTCGATCACGAACTCGACGAAGCGGTCCGCGTCGATCGGCGCGCTCTCGCGGGCGGCCATGACGGCGCCGACGGCGCACATCAGCGCCGGGACGTCCTGCACCGCGAACGTCGGTCGCATGCGCCCCTGGGCCTGCGCGCGCTCGATCAGCTCGCCGACCACGCCCGACAGGATCTGGCGCTCGGCCTCGGCACGGGCCACGGCGTCGCCGTCCTGGGTCCAGTTCATCCGCTGCTGCAGCGTGGCGTCCCGGGCCATCGCCGCGAACGTCTCGCGCAGGAAGCCCTCGAAGGCGTCCCAGCCGTCGTCGGTCTGGGCCGCCCAGCGGCGGGCGACCTCCGCGTGCTGGCGGAACTTCGTGGCCATCAGCTCGCCCAGCAGCGCGGCCTTGGTCGGGAAGTGCCGGTAGACGGTGCCGACGCCGACGCAGGCCACGCGGGCGACGTCGTCCATCTGGGCCTGCAGGCCGGCCTCGGCGAACACGTCGCGCGCGGCCTCGACGATCCGCTCGCGGTTGCGGCGGGCGTCGGCGCGTTGGGGCTTGGGCTCCGTGGAGCTCATGTCCGCACTGTAGCGACGTGGGTTGACAAGCGGAACCGCTTCTCCGTATGGTCCTCGAAGAAGCGGAACCACCTCTCCACATTCCTGGATCCCGGAGGATCTCCCCCCTTGCCTCCCTCCTCGCCTCACAACACCAACAAGTGGCTGGCCCTCGCGCTGCTGGCCACCGCGCAGTTCGTCGTCGTCCTCGACGCGTCCATCGTCAACGTCGCGCTGCCGTCGATCGGCAAGGCGCTCGACTTCCAGCAGGACAACCTGTCCTGGGTCGTCAACTCCTACACGTTGGTCTTCGGCGGCTTCCTGCTGCTCGGCGGCCGCCTTGCCGACCTCCTCGGGCGGCGCCGGCTGTTCATGGCCGGCCTGCTGCTCTTCGCGGCCGCCTCGCTCGCCGGCGGGCTGGCGCAGAGCGAGTTGTGGCTCATCATCGCCCGCGCCGTGCAGGGCCTGGGCGCCGCGCTGGTCTCCCCCGCCGCCCTGAGCATCGTCACGACCACGTTCCGCGAGGGCTCCGAGCGCAACACGGCGCTCGGCGTGTGGGGCGCCGTGGCCGGCTCGGGCGGCGCGGCCGGCGTGCTGCTCGGCGGCGTGCTGACCGAGTGGGCCGGCTGGGAGTGGGTCCTGTTCGTCAACGTCCCGATCGGCCTGGCCGCCGCCGCGCTCGCGCCGCGCCTGCTGGGCGAGAGCCGCGACGTCGACCGGTTGCGGCACTTCGACGCGGCCGGGGCGTTCACCGTGACCGCCGGCCTGGCGATCGGCGTCTATGCCCTGGTCGACGCCAACAACGCCGGCTGGACCTCGACCCAGACGCTCGGCCTCGGCGCGGTCTCGCTCGTGCTGCTCGCCGTCTTCGCCGCCATCGAGCAGCGCTCGGCGGCGCCGCTCGTCCCGTTCTCGATCTTCAAGCTGCGCAGCCTCCGCGGCTCCAACGTGGTCGGGCTGCT
>JAOPZP010000220.1 GCA_025964055.1 Conexibacter sp. | reverse complement strand
AACGTCGACGTGACCGTCAACTACACCAACTGCGTGCAGTGCGGCGCGATCACCGCCAAGGGCGGTCGCCTGACGACCCCCGAGGGCGGCGACGGGCCGCTGTACCAGCAGACCTAGCCGGACGCTCGCCCAGGGGGCGAGGTCCGGACGCGGGTGCTCGCCCAGGGGGCGAGATCGGCAGCCGGACGGACCGGTGAGCGGGGGAGGGTCCCCGCTCACCGCAACCCCGCGGGCGTACGCTTGTTCACTGAGGCGATGCGGTCCACCCTCGTCATCGGCACGTCGCTCCTGCTCGCCCTCCTCGCGGCGGCCGCTCCCGCCGTGGCGTCCACGCCGTCGCCCGACGCGACGACCCCGCCACCGCCGGCCAAGGTGCCGCTGGCCGCCAAGACCGTCGCGTGCACCACCGGCGCGGAGCCGGCGTCGCGCGCCGCTGCGTTCACCGGCTCGATGCCCGCGATCACCGGCGCGCGTCGCATGCAGATGCGGTTCGAGCTGCAGCAGCGGACGGGGGAGGCCGGCGCCTACAAGCGGCTCGACGTCCCCGGCTGGGGCGGCTGGGAGAAGGCCGATCCGGGGCGCCCGGGCTTCGTCTTCACCCGGCGCGTGGACGCGCTCCTGGCGCCCGCCTCCTACCGCGCCCAGATCACCTTCCGCTGGTATGACCGCAAGGGCCACGCGCTGCGGACCACGATGCGCACCAGCACCGCCTGCCTGCAGCCAGACGCGCGACCCGAGCTCGTCCTCGGCGGCCTGGACATCGCCCCCAAGGGCACCGATCAGGCCTTCTACACCGTGGCGGTGAGCAACGACGGCCGGTCGCCGGCCGCCGCGTTCACCGTGACGCTCACGGTCGACGGGACCCTGCTGCCGCCGCTGACCCTCGGGCCGCTGCAGGCGGGCGCTCGGGGCCAGGGCACGATCGCCGGGCCGCGCTGCTCGGCGGGGTCCATGGTGACGGTGACCGTGGACGCCGGAGGCACCGTCGACGAGAGCGACGAGGCCGACGACGTGGTCCAGCGGCCGTGCGTGGTGGGGTAGGTCCCCGCCCGGCCGGGACAGCGGCCTGACGCTACACTGGACGACGATCATGAAGACGGCAATCCACCCCGAGTACGTCGTTTCGCACGTCACCTGTACGTGTGGCAACGACTTCTACACCCGATCCACGCAAGCCGAGATCCACGTCGAGGTCTGCGCCGACTGCCACCCGTTCTACACGGGCAAGCAGAAGATCATGGACACCGGCGGTCGCATCGACCGCTTCAAGCGCCGCCAGGCTCGCGCCGGCGCCGCCGACAAGAGCTAGCTCCTCCTGCAGGATGCCGGACGCTCCGCGCAGCTCCGATGGCGCCAACGTCGCCCTCGGAGACGGAGCCTTCGGTGACGCTCTCGTAGCGCAGCGCGATGCCCCCGTGGGCGGCCAGGCCGTCCTCGAGGGCGTCATGATGCGCGGCATCTCGACCTGGGCCGTCGCCGTGCGCAAGCCGGCGCCCGAGCAGCTGCGCCCCGGCGGGCTGGAGCCCGAGGAGGCCGCGCTCGGCGAGATCGAGGTCGTCAGCCATCCGCTGACGTCCGTCCTCAAGAAGCACCGCGTGCTGCGGCTGCCGCTGATCCGCGGCGTCGTCGCGCTGGGCGAGTCGCTGTCGATCGGCTTCAAGGCGCTGGGGATCAGCGCCAACGCGCAGCTGCCCGAGGACGAGAAGGAGATCTCCGGCGGCGTGTGGGCCGGGACGGTCGTCCTCGCGCTGCTGATGGCGGTCGGCCTGTTCTTCGTGATCCCGGTCGGGCTCACCAGCCTGGTCAAGGACCAGCTGCACTCCTCGCTGCTCTTCTGGCTCGTCGAGGGCCTGATCCGCACGGCGATCTTCCTCGGCTACCTCGTGCTGCTCTCCCGGCTGCGCGACCTGCGCCGCGTCTTCGAGTACCACGGCGCCGAGCACAAGACGATCTCCTGCTACGAGGCCGGGCTGCCGCTCACGCCCGAGAACGCCCAGCGCTTCAGCCGCCTGCACCCGCGCTGCGGCACGAGCTTCCTGCTCGTGGTCATGATCGTCGCGATCTTCGTGTTCGCCCCGATCGGCCTGCCCGCCTGGTATTGGCTGGTGCTGACGCGGATCGTCGGCGTGCCGCTGATCGCCGGCATCTCCTTCGAGCTCATCAAGTTCGCCGGCAAGAACCGCCGCCGCGGCTGGGTGCGCGCCGTCATGTACCCGGGGCTCATGCTCCAGAAGCTCACCACCCGCGAGCCGGACTTCGCCCAGCTCGCCGTCGCGATCGCCGCCATGGACGCCGTCCTCGCGCTGGAGAATCCGATGGGCGCCTCCGAGGAGGAGCGGGTCGGGATGGAAGTTGTGGCTTGACGGCCTAGACGGCCGCCAAGCCATTGCGCGAGCTCGCCCAGGGGCTCGCTCGCGCGGGCCTCAGCCATTGCGCGAGCTCGCCCAGGGGCTCGCTCGCGCGGGCCTCAGCTAGGCTCGACGTGAGATGATCGAGTCCCTCGTCGAGCAGATCGAGAGCCGCTTCGCCGAGGTCGGCCGCCAGATGACCGATGCCGAGGTCATCAACGACCGGCAGCGCTACGCGGAGGTCGGGCGCGAGTACCGCCGCCTGGAGGCCCCGGCCAAGCTCGCCGAGGAGTGGCGCCACGCCACCGACGACGCCGCCGGCTCACGCGAGCTGCTGGCCGAGGGCGAGGACCCCGAGCTGCGCGACCTGCTGCGCACCTCCGAGGCGCGCATCGAGGAGCTCGAGGAGGAGATCCGCCTCGCGATGGTCGAGCCCGATCCCAACGACGACAAGAACGTCATCGTCGAGATCCAGGGCGGCGCGGGCGGGGAGGAGGCGGGCCTGTGGGCCGGCGACCTCTACCGGATGTTCACGCGCTACGCCGAGCGCCGCGGCTTCGCCACCGAGCCGCTGGACGTCGGCGACGGCAAGTACACGTTCTCGATCAAGGGCGACGGCGCCTACTCGATCTTCAAGTTCGAGGGCGGGACCCACCGCGTCCAGCGCGTGCCCGCCACCGAGTCCCAGGGCCGCATCCACACCTCGACCGCCACGGTCGCGGTGTTGCCCGAGGCCGAGGACGTCGACGTCCACATCGACCCCAACGACCTCACGATCGACGTCTACCGCTCCGGCGGCCCCGGCGGCCAGTCGGTCAACACCACCGACTCGGCGGTGCGGATCACGCACAAGCCGTCGGGGGTCTCGGTCGCGATGCAGGACGAGAAGAGCCAGCTGCAGAACCGCGAGAAGGCGATGCGCGTCCTGCGCGCCCGCCTCTACGAGCGCGCGCTGGCCGAGCAGCAGTCCGCCGCCGCCGACGCGCGCCGCTCCCAGGTCGGCACCGGCGACCGCGCCGAGAAGATCAGGACCTACAACTACGGCGAACGGCGCGTGACCGACCACCGCATCAAGCTCACCGCCCACAACCTCGACGACGTCCTCGAAGGCGAGCTGGGCGAGTTCACGTCCGCGCTGGCCGACGACGAGAAGCGCCGCGGGCTGGAGGCCCAGGCCGCCGGATGACGATCGA
Organism: Conexibacter sp.; assembly: GCA_025964055.1. Lineage (GTDB taxonomy): Bacteria > Actinomycetota > Thermoleophilia > Solirubrobacterales > Solirubrobacteraceae > Baekduia. The sequence goes on along the minus strand of JAOPZP010000220.1, from coordinate 742 downwards.
ATCCCGGACGACGGACGGCTGCCTCGTCATCCGGTCCGCCGGATGAGCGGGTCCGCCCGATGACGCCGTTCGCCGGCGTGGTCGTTCGCGAGGCGCTGGACTCCGCCCTCGTCGCTCTGGAGGGCGCGCGCGTCGACAGCCCGCGGCTGGACGCCGAGGTCCTGCTGGCCCACGCGCTCGGCGTGGACCGCACCGCGCTCTGGCTCGACCCCGACCGCGAGGTCTCCGGGGACGGCGCCCGCTGGTTCCGCGACGCGATCCGGCAGCGGACCGTCCAGCGCGTGCCGGTCGCCTACCTCGTCGGCCACAAGGGCTTCCGCCACCTCGACCTCGAGGTCGACCCGCGCGTGCTCGTCCCGCGCCCGGAGACCGAGCACCTCGTCGAGGCGGTGCTGGACCTGCCGCCGGGCGTGCGCGTCCACGACGTCGGGACCGGCAGTGGCGCGATCGCGCTCGCGCTCAAGGACGAGCGCCCCGACCTGCTCGTCAGCGCCAGCGACGTGAGCCCCGACGCGCTCGCCGTCGCGCGCGCCAACGCGGCGCGGCTGGGGCTGGACGTCGGCTTCGCCCGCGCCGACCTGCTCGACGGCCTCGACCGCGACCTGTTCGCGATCGTGTCCAACCCGCCCTACGTCACCGAGGGCGACCGTGCGCGGATGGCGCCCGAGGTCACTGCGCACGAGCCGCACCTCGCGCTCTTCGCCGGCGCCGAGGGGCTCAACGTGATCCGCCCGCTCGTCAC
>JAOPZP010000211.1 GCA_025964055.1 Conexibacter sp. | reverse complement strand
CGCGGGGTAGCCAACCGGCGCGGAGAGACGACGTCGTGTGCAAGGCTCCGTATTCGGGTTCGTCGAGGGGGCCGGTCCGGGGAGGACGGTCCGTGGGAGGATCGGATGAGCAAGCGACTGTCGTTGCGTGGAGCGCTGGGCGCTCTGCTGTGCCTGGCCATCGTGGGGTTCGCCGCGCCGGCGGCCCAGGCTGCGTTCGGGGTGTCGCACTTCGACGCGGGCACCTGCGCCAAGGACACCGAGCCGTCGCCGCAGTGCACGCGCGACTCGACGCCCGACTACTGGTTTCAGCAGGCCGCCGGCCACCCGCCGTTCGGCATCACGGACTTCTCGTTCAACACCACCGGGTTGCTCGGGACGCCCGACGGCAACGTCAAGGACGTGCGGGTCGACCTGCCGCCCGGGTTGAGCGTCAACCCCGAGGCCGCGCCGCACTGCACCACCGCGCAGCTGGCCTCGAGCACCTGCCCGCCCGAGAGCCGCGTGGGCACCAACTACATCCAGGCGGTGACGCCGCTGCTGCCGGGCGTCACCCAGGTGCCGGTCTACAACATGGTCCAGCCGCCGGGGGTCCCGGCGCTGTTCGGGTTCAGCGTGCCGGCCACCGGTGACCAGATCTTCCTGGTCGGCGGCGTCGCGTGGGACGGCGACTACCACGAGTCCTTCACCATCAGCGACCTTCCGGCATCGGTCCCGCTGGCCTCGACGCGCCTGGTCTTCGACGGCACCGCCGGCGACGGCACGTTCATCACCCTGCCCAGCGGCTGCTCTGGTCCGCAGACGACGTATCTGCAGGTCGACTCCTACCAGAACCCGGGCACGTTCCTGCACTACAGCGCGACGACGCCCGTCGGCGTCACCGGCTGCGACAAGCTGCCGTTCGCACCCACCATCACCACGACGACCGACACGCGGGCCGCCGGCGCCCCGGCGGGTGTGACGATCGACGTCACCCTGCCCCAGAACCCCAACGGCAAGGACAAGCCGAACTCCGCGACGTTGCGCGACGCGACGGTCGTGCTGCCGCAGGGGATGGCGATCAACCCGTCGGCCGCCACCGGCCTGGAGGGCTGCACCGACGAGCAGCTCGGCAAGGGCACCACGCGTCCGGTCGCCTGCCCGGCGGCCTCCGCGATCGGCGACGTCGCGATCGAGACGCCGGTCCTGCCGGCCCACGCGCTCAGCGGCAAGGTCTACCTCGGCCAGCCGCTCAGCGGCGATCCGCTCTCGGGCGACGAGTACCGCCTGTTCCTCGACGCGGAGTCGCCGCGCTACGGCGTCTCGGTGCGCCTCGTCGGCCACGTGCGCGCCGACCCGGTCACCGGCCAGCTGACGACGTCGTTCACCGACAACCCGCAGATCCCCGTCAGCCTCGTGCGCGTCGCGCTGCGTGGCGGGGACCGCGCGCCGCTGGTCAACCCGCCGACGTGCGGGACCTATACCGCGCACGCGACGATCACGTCGTGGGGCGGCCAGACCGCGGACTCCGACAGCGCCTTCCCGATCGACGCCGGCTGCCCGGGAGCGAGCGGCTTCGCGCCGACGTTCTCGGCCGCGCCGTCGGACGCCGTCGCCGGCTCGAGCCCCGCGTCGTTCGGCGTGAGCGTCGCCCGCGGCGACGCCGACCAGGTCCTCTCCAAGATCGACGTCTCGCTGCCGCCCGGGCTGCTCGCCAAGCCGGCCGGGATCCCGCTCTGCCCCGACGACCGCGCGGCGGCCGGGACGTGCGAAGCCTCCAGCCGCATCGGCTCGGTCGCAGTCACCTCGGGCGCCGGCCCGGCGCCCTTCGCCCTGGAGGGTCGCGTGTACCTGGCCGGCCCCTACGCCGGCGGACCGTACGGGCTGTCGATCGTCGTGCCGGCCGTCGCCGGGCCGTTCGACCTGGGCAACGTCGTCGTGCGCGCGGCGGTGCTGCTCGATCCCACCGACGCCCACGTGCGCGTGGTCAGCGACCCGCTGCCGACGATCCTCGACGGCATCCCGCTGCTCGTGCGCAGCGTCAGGGTGACCATCGACCGGCCCGACACGATGCGCAACCCGACCAGCTGCGCGCCGCTGAGCATCACGGGGTCCTTCACGTCGGCCGGCGGCCTCGGCGCGATCGGCGCCTCCTCGCTCGAGCCGATCGACTGCCTGAAGCTCGGGTTCGCGCCCACGACGACGATCGCCCTGACCGGGGCCAAGGAGACCGTCGACGGCAAGCATCCCGGCGTCGACGCCAAGGTGGTGCAGAAGAGCGGCGAGGCCAACATCAAGCAGGTCAAGGTCACGCTCCCGCTGAGCCTCGCGCTCGACCCCGGCAACGCCGAGACGCTCTGCGAGTATGCCGACGGCCAGCGGGGGAGCTGCCCGGAGACCTCGGTGATCGGCAGCGCGACGGCGATCACGCCGCTCCTGGATCACCCGCTCACCGGCAAGGTGTACTTCGTCAAGGGCGTGCGGTTCGACAAGGCCGGCCGTCCGATCCGGACGCTGCCGACGTTGTTGGTGCAGTTGCGCGGCGACATCGCGCTGGACCTCCGGGCGACCAGCGC
>JAOPZP010000184.1 GCA_025964055.1 Conexibacter sp. | reverse complement strand
ACGACCTGGCCCCTGATCCGAAGCAGCGGCAGCTTCTGCGTCAACGTGATGGCCTCCCACCACGAGCCGCTGTGTCGGCAGTTCGCCATGCGCGATGAAGATCGCTTCGCGGGCGTCGCGTGGCATCCGCGCCCTTCGGGACCCGCGCTCGACGATGCCGTGGCGTGGATCGAGTGCGCGCTCCGGGATGAGCACGAAGCCGGCGACCACACCATCGCGCTGGCGGATGTGACGGCCATCGAGGCCGCAGCGCAGCCGCTGCCGCTCGTCTTCTTCCGCGGTCGTTACGGCACCTTCGCCACCGTCCCGAGCGGGGCTACCGGCGCAGCAGGCCCTTGAGGGTGATCTCCACGAAGCTGTCTGAGATCTCCTCGGGCGTCATGGGACCGCGGCGCGTGTACCACTGATAGGTCCAGTTGCACGCCGACAGCACGAGCAGGACGGCCATGCGAACGTCGGCGCCCTTCACGAACGCTCCGCTGGCGACCCCCTCCTCGACGACGCCGACGAAGTGCTGCTCGTACTCGCGGCGCTGGGCGGTGATCTCGGCCACGGCGACCTCGTCGAGCTTGCGCCACTCGTCGTAGTAGACGGTGACCGCTGCCTGCCGTCGATCGACCACGGACAAGTGGTTGCGACACAGCGCGCGCAGGCGCTCTTCGGGGCTGCCCTCCCCCTCGGTCGCCGCACGCGCCCCGTCGAGGAACTCCTGCGCGACCGACAGGACGATCCGCTTGAGGACCTCTTCCTTGCTGCTGATGTGCGAGTAGAGGCTGCCGCTCTGAACGCCGAGCGCATCGGCGATCATCCGCACGGTCGTGCCCGCATAGCCTCGCTCGCTGAACAGCGTGGTCGCTACGTCGACGAGGTCCTCGTACGAGTTGCGCTTGGACTTGCCCGAGGCGGCCGTGCTCATCACCACTCCCCCACTGCGCGCTCGAAGCCTGCCGCCTGGCGCGACTCGTGGTAATGCACGAGCTTCCACCCGGCGGGACGCTTGCGGAGGATGAACGACTGGCGGATCTGGCCGTCGGAGGTCTCGGGGATCTGCGCGAACGCGATCCGGCACCAGAAGCGGACGAACACCATCGCGACGTCGCCTTCGACGTCGATCTTGAAGTCAATGACCTTCACATCGTGCATGGTCCGCACCACGTTGGGCACGTTGTCGAAGTACGCACGAAGGTCCCCGAGGGTGAAGATCGCGTGGCGCAGCTCTTCCGGCTGATAGACGATGCTCGTGGCGTCCTCGTCCCAGGCCGCCATGAACGCATCGGTGTCGTACGTGTTGAACGCGCCCGAGAAGCCCCGCAAGACGTCGACGACGTCCTTCTCCTCGGTGCGCCCTGCCGTGTCGGCGTTCGTCGTCAAGATATCTCCCAGAAGGTCTGTGGTTGGTGTGATGGACGGGTGTGCGCTCAGGCGCTGGCGGCCGGCCGGGTGGATGCGCGGGACGCCTCGCGATCCCAGGTGTCGTCGGTGATCCCGAGCGCGCGCAGCTCCGCCTTGCGGATCTTCTGCGTCGGGGTCTTCGGAAGCTCGCCGACGAACTCGACGTACCGTGGGACCATGAACCGCGGCACCCGAGGCAGCAGGAAGTCGACGAGCTCCTGCCCGGTGAGGGTGCTGCCCGTCGCTCGCACGACGACGACCTTGACCTCCTCCTCGGTCCACTCGGACGGCACCGGGATCGCGGCGCATTCCCGGATCTCGGGGTGATCGCAGACCGCTTCCTCGACCTCGACCGACGAGATGTTCTCGCCGCGCCGTCGAATCACGTCCTTGAAGCGATCCACGAAGTAGTAGTTGCCTTCCGCGTCGACGCGGAAGGCGTCGCCCGTGTGCATCCACTGGTTGCGCCAGGCCTCGACGGTCTTCTTGGGGAGGCCGACGTACCCCGACATCATCGTCCACGGTCGGTCGGCTCGGATCACGAGCTCGCCCACCTCGCCGACGGCCACGGGATAGTCGTCCTCGTCGACGACGCGGCACTCGTAGCCGTCACGGACGCGCCCGCAGCTGGTGTAGTGGCCGACGGTGAAGCCATCGCTGGCGATCGGACAGCTGATCTCGGTCTGGTTGTAGATCGTGTGGATCCGCAGTCCGAAGCGGTCCGCGAACTCGTTCACGTAGGGCGGCAGTGGGAGCAGCAGGATCTTGTCGAGCGTCGTGTCAGCGTCGTCCGGCTGCGGGTCGGTCGCCATGAGGAAGCCGGCCATGGCTCCCATGACGCAGGCGCAGGTGGCCCCGGTCGCCCGCACGTCGCTCCAGAACTCCTCGGTCTTGAAGCGCTCCCGGATGGCCACGCGGCCGCCGGCGATGAGCATCGCGTCGAGCGCCACCTTGCCGCTGATGTGGAAGCCGGGCAACACCAGGTAGTTGCAGTCGTCGGCGTCCATGTGCGCCAGCGGCCAGCCGCCCTCCGTCGACGCCCGGAGCTGCGCGTAGCTGATCATCACGCCCTTGGAAGGCCCGGTGGTCCCGGACGTGAAGAGGACGGTGCAGATGTCCCGTGGCCGCGCGTCCACCGGCGCCGCCGGCGTCGAGGCCGCCAGCAGCTCACGGCCGGAGATCATCGTGAACGGCAGGGCCGGCAGCGGTCCGACGTGGTCGGGCACGATGATGGTGTGCAGCCCCTGCAGCTCGCCGGCGATCTCCTCGAAGCGATCGAGGAACCGCTCGGAGACGACCGCGACGCCGGCGCCCACCGTGTTCAAGACGTGGGCCAGCATGCGGCCGCGGTACTCGGTGTGCACGGGAACCTCCACGGCGCCGAGGCCGTTGATCCCGAAGAACAGCTCGAGGCCCGTGATCCCGTTCGGGAGGAAGGACGCGATGAAGTCCCCGCCCTTGGCTCCCAGCGTCGCCAGCGCGCCGCTCCAGCGCTGCGCCGTCGCGTTGACCTCGCCGAACGTCCGCTCGGGACCGCCGATCTCCTGGAGGAAGACACGGTCACCGATGGTGCTGGCCCGCTCGGCCAGGAGCCGCGGCAATACGACGTCGTAGTCAGTCATCAACTGTCTCCTAGGCGTTGATCGGGCTTGCGGACCGCGAGCCGGTCCACAGGATGACGCTCTTGGTCTCCACGTAGTCGTCGAGCGTCGCGAGGGCGAACTCCCGCCCGAACCCCGACTGCTTGTAGCCACCGAACGGAACGCCGGGAAACGAGGTGTAGGGCATGTTGACGCCGACCGTGCCCGCCTTCAGCCGCGAGGCCATGCGCGGGCCCCTTGCGGGGTTCCCCGTCCACACCGTCGCCATCAACCCGTAGCGCACGTCATTGGCCATCCGGAGCACGTCCGCCTCGTCGTCGAAGGGGATGATGGTCGCCACGGGACCGAAGACCTCGTCCTGCTCGACGGAGAGCGCATGGTCCGGGTCGGCGATGACGGTGGGCTCGTAGAACGCACCGGCACCCGAAGGCACCGTGCCGCCGCAGTGCACGTGAGCCCCTTCGGCCTGAGCAGACTCGACGAAGCCGTGGACGCGCTCGCGATGCTGCCGTGAGATCAACGACCCGATCTCGGTCTCGGGGTCGAGGGGGTCACCGACCCGCATCCGGCCCGCGCGCTCGACGAACCGCTCGACGAACGCATCGTGGACGGCGCGTTGCACGAAGATCCGCGAGCGAGCCTCGCAGCTCTGCCCGGCGGCCGAGTAGATCGACCACACCGACGCCGGCACGGCCTCCTCGAGATCGGCGTCGCCGAACACGATCCCGGGGCTCTTGCCCCCGAGCTCCAGGGAGACGCGCTTGATCGTCCCCGCGGCGCTGCGCATGACCTCGACGCCCGTCGCGGTCGAGCCGGTGAAGGACACCTTGTCGACGTCAGGGTGCGCGACGAGATGGGCGCCGATGTTGGCGCCGTCGCCGGGGACGACGTTCACGACGCCCGCCGGGAAGCCCACGGCGTGGGCCAGCTCGCCGAGGCGAAGGGCTGAGAGCGGAGTCGCCACGTCGGGCTTGAGCACGACCGCGCAGCCGGCGGCCAAGGCCGGGGCCAGCTTGGCGGCGGCCATCGTGAGCGGGTAGTTCCACGGCACGATCTGGCCACAGACGCCGACCGGCTCGCGCAGGGTGTAGGAGAGCAGCGAGCCGCCGATCGGGTTGGCGCGGCCCTCTACCGATGCGGCCACGGAGGCGAAGTACCGCAGCGTCGCTGCCGCCGCCTTGACCTCGCCTTCCACCGCGCTGATGGGCTTGCCGACGTTGCGGGACTCCAGGTTCGCCAGGCCCGCGGCGTCGTCGTCGATGGCCGACGCGAGGGCGTGGAGCAGACGGGAGCGGTCGACCGCTCCCGTACGCCCCCATCGGCCCTCCAGGGCGCCCCGTGCGGCCGCGACCGCAGCGTCGACGTCATCGACCGACGCCAGGCGCATCGCCACGAGCTGCTCGCCCGTCGCGGGCTCCATGATGTGCTGAAGGGCGCCGGATCCGCTCCTCAGCTCGCCGCCGATGAACACTCCGGCCGAGGGGGAGTCCGGGTCCGCGGTGCTGCTCATCAGTGACATTCCTCGCGCTGGTTGTGGGGCACAGGGTGGTGGTCGACGAAGGCGCGGTCGGTCAGGCGCTCGAAGCGCGCCCCGACGTCCAGGAGCAGCGCCTCGTCTCCCCAGGGGGCATGCAGGCCGATCCCGACGGGAAGGCCGTCGCCGTCGCTGCCGCACGGCAGGCTGATGGCGGGGACGCCGGTGAGGTTCGCGAGCCCGGCGTAGTGGAGGTTGGCCACGTCTGCCGCCACCGGGCCGCTGGGCAACTCGACCCTGGGACGCGCGACGACGGGCGGAGGCGTGGGCGCCGACGGCATGGCGATGACGTCGACCTCGGCGAACTGTGCTCGCAGATCCCGTCGCAGCAGCGTGCGGTAGCGCAGCACGCGCTGCACCAGGTTGGCGCTCAGCGAGAAGCGCGACTTGATGATCGCCCGCACAGAGACATCGAGCAATGGGAACACCTCGTCGCACCACGCGCGGTCCAGCTGCGGCAGCCGCTCGGTGCCGGTGGCCACCATCGTCGCCAGGGCGAGATGCTCGCTCGCGGGCAGCTGGATCTCACGGATCTCTGCTCCGTCGGCGGCCAGGACCTCCAGCGCCGCGCGACATCTGACCAGCACCGCGTGCTCGACGTCGTCCCAGTGGCTGGCGACCGGCACGCCGATGACGAGCCGGCCGGAACGGCCCGCGCCGGGCGTCAGCGATCGGCCCAGCAGCACCTCACCGAGCAGACGGCAGTCGTCGCTGTCACGAGCCATCGGTCCGATGGCGCCCATGGTGGAGTACGCGCCGGTGTAGCCGCGCACGGGGACCGCGCCCCAGGTGGGCTTCAGCCCGACGATCCCACAGTACGAGGCCGGGATCCGGATCGACCCCCCGGCGTCGGTGCCGACCGCGCCGGCCACCATCCGCAGCGCCACGGCCGCGGCCGATCCCCCGGACGAACCGCCCGCGCACCGCTCCGGATCCCACGGGTTGCGGGTCGGCCCGTGAGCAGAGACGTGCCCCGTGGTTCCGATCCCCAGCTGATGCATGTTGGTGGCGATCAGTCCCAGCGCCCCTCCGGCGCGGAGCCTCCAACCGAGGTCCGAGTAGCCCTTCCCCGGCTGAGGTGCGGCCTGGGCCATACCGTCGGTCGGCGCTCGCCAAGGCAGCGAGAACATGTCCTTGACGCCCACGGGCACGCCGAAGAGGGGGCCGACGTCGACGGAGTCGAGCTCGTGGTCGAGGTCGCCGTCGAACACCCCGCAGACCGCGTTGTAGGCACCGTCGAGCTCGGCGATCCGGCGCACGGTCTGCTCGAGCAGGTCCGCGGGCGTCAACGCGCCCGCCCTGATCGCCTGCGCCTGGGCTCGAAGGCTGCTGTCCTGCGCGCAGGTCATGCGGCGGGGGCACCCCCGTAGGGCGCGGCAGCCTCGATCGGCACCAGGGACAGGTCCAGGTGCATGAAGCGCTCGATCATCGGCGCGAAGACGCGCGCCCCCGACCGGACGATCCGGGCCTCGTCCGGATCGAGGGACCCGAGCCCCAGAAGGCGAGCCTCCTCGCCCATGCCCTGCTCATCCGACACGGGTCGCCGCCGCCTCCTTGACGCCGAACGCCGGCAGCACTTCGGTGCCCAGGAGCTCGAGCATCTCGGTCGCCACTTCGCGGCCGTGGGGGGCGGGGAACTCGTTGATGAACAAGAACTCCTCCACCCCGAACTTGTCGTGCAAGGCGCCGATCTGGTCGATCACCTGCTGAGGGGTTCCGTTGAGCCCCATCGGATGAGGCAGGTTGTAGGGCGGCACGCCATACAACCGGCTGTCCCACGCCTCCATGACGGCGGCCCGCTCGCGCGCCGTCGCCTCGTCCCCGGCGATGGAGAAGGTCCCCCCGACCATGATGCCCTCGCCGCGCCGGGTCTGCCGGCCGACGCTCTGCGCCTCGTCGGCGTACACGTCGAGCATGCCCTGCACCAGGTCCTCCCGTGCGGTGAGGCACATGATCGTGGCACCCTCCTGGGCCCAGAAGCGGACGGTCGCCGCGCGTCCCGACATCGGCGCGAAGACCCTCGGGTGGGGATCCTGGAACGGGCCCGGGGCGATGCTGACGCCCAGCAGGTTGTCGTCCTCGTCCACGCCGGCGCCGAACTCCTTGGTGATCGGGTAGGGCCACTTCGTGCCCTCGACGGGGAACTTCCAGAACTCTCCGTCGAACGAGAAGACATCCTGGGTCCATGCCAGCTTGATGATCTGCCAGCACTCCATGAGCGCGCGGAGGTTTCGCTCGTCGGCCTCCGACTTGTCCGAGCGCGTCGCGCCCATCGGGATGTGCTGCCCGTACTGATCGGCCCACCGCGGCGTGTTGCCGCGGGTGAAGCCGGCCATCGCCCGTCCCTTGGTCAGCTGATCGAGGTGGGCGATCTGGTCGGCCACGAGCAGCGGGTTGGAGACCGGCAACGTGTTGCCGAGCTGACCCAGCATGATCCGCTCGGTGTGGCCGGCGAGAAAGAGGTCCCAGAGGATCGGGTTCGAGGTGATCTCGGGGATGCCCTCGATGTTTCCGTGCTGCTCGCTGAAGAAGATGCCTTCGAAGCCGCAGCGGTCGGCGATCTTCGCGTGCTCCACCGCGACTTCCAGCATGTCCTGGTAGAGATCCGTACGCCGACCGGCAAGCTTGATGTTGCTGTCCTTGTGCGGCCAGGTGTAGGGGTTGAACATCAGGAAGAACTTCATGCCGTCGGGGCCTCGTTCGGTTCGTGGGTGGGTGTGGTCGGGGGGTGTTCTCCCAGGTACAGGCGGCGCATCACGTCGCTGTCCACCATCTCTGCGGTGGTCCCGGAGAGCGCCACGCTGCCGCCTTCCATCAGGTGCATGGAGTCGGCGATGCGCACGGTCAGGTCAGCCGTCTCCTCGACGAGCAAGATCGACATCCCCTCGTCCTTGAGCCGGGCGATCTCGTCTCCTACGGCCGTGACCATGATGGGCGCGAGGCCCATCGTCGGCTCGTCGAGCAGGAGCAGCGCGGGGTCGGACATCAGCGCTCGGGCCATCGCCAGCATCTGCTGCTCGCCGCCGCTCAGCGTTCCTGCGCGCTGCCCGCGGCGCTCCCCGAGCACGGGGAACATCTCGTACATGCGGAGCACGCGCTCGTCGATCAGCTGCCGGTCGACGGTGTGGGCGCCCACCAGCAGGTTCTCCCTGACCGTCATCTGCGCGAACACCTGACGCCCCTCGGGACAGTGAGCGATGCCGGCGCGCAGCGCGGCGTGCGGAGCCGCCTTGAGGGCCTGGCCTGCGAACCGGATCGCGCCGGCGGCGACCGGCATCGCGCCGGAGATCGCGCGCATCACCGTGGTCTTGCCGGCCCCGTTGGCCCCGACCAGGGCCACGACCTCGCCGCGGGCGATGGTCAAGGAGACGTCGCGGACCGCCACGGTCGTCCCGTAGCGAAGGCTCACCCGGTCCAGCTCGAGGAGTGGTGCGACGGCGGTCATGCCGCGCTCGCTCCCAGAAACGCCGTCATGACCTCAGGCGCCTCGAGCACGTCCCGGGGGGAGCCCTCGGCGATCACTTCGCCGCTGCGCAGGGCGACGACGCGATCGCAGAGCTCGCGAATGACCGCCAGGCGGTGTTCGATGATGACCAGGGCGACGTCATGGTTGGCACGAACGCGGCGCAGCACGGTGGTCAGGTGGGCGATCTCGACGTCGGTCATCCCGGTCGCGGGCTCGTCGAGGCAGAGCACGGCCGGGTTGGTGGCGAGCCCGACGGCCAGGCCCAGGACCTTCTTGTGGCCGTAGGGCAGCGCGTCGGCCTGGGTGTCGGCGAAGTCGAGCAGTCCGACCTCGGCCAGCACCTCGGCGGCACGGACCGTGTGCTTCCCGCGCCGTCGCACCGGCATCGTCATGCGCGCGACCGGATTGGTGGGTTGCGAGCTCCTGACGGCGAGCAGGACGTTCTCGAACACCGAGAGATGACCGAACACCGCCGATGCCTGGAACGAGCGGGCGAGTCCGAGGCGGACCACGTGATGCGGGCTGGCCGTCGAGATCGACTGCCCTCGGAGATGGACCGCGCCTTGGTCGGGCCGGGCAAAGCCGCTGATCAGGTTGAACGTCGTCGTCTTGCCGGACCCGTTGGGGCCGATCAGCCCCAGCGTCTCGCCCTCGTGCACGGTGAACGAGACCCCACGCACCGCCCGCACTCCGCCGAAGGACTTCGCGATGTCGCGGACGTCGAGCACCACCGGCCGAGCCGCGAACACCGCGGGGTCGCGTTCGTCGACGATGTCCTCCGCGGTCGCCCACAGCTGGCTCTGAGCCGGAACGGCCGGGGCGCGGTGGAGCGCCTTGGAGAGCAGCTCGGCCAGCTCGGTCGCAATGCCCCTGCGCATCACGAACATCACGACGATGACGCAGACGGCGCCGAAGATCGCGTCGCCGCTGCCCTTCCAGTGAAAGAGCAGCGGGATGAGCGTGACGAACGCCGCGCCGAGCACGCCGCCCCAGATGTGACGGACGCCCCCGACGATGACGGCCGTCAGGATGCTCACCGACAGCCAGAGGTCGAAGCTCTGAGGGGCGATGAAGCCGGTGAAGCTGGCGTAGAACGAGCCCAGGATCCCGGCGAAGAACGCGCCCACCGAGAAGGCCCGCAGCAGGGTCGCGAACCGGCTCACGCCCACCGCCTCCGCCAGCTCGGGCGAGGCTCCGACGCCGTGGAGCTCAAGGCCCCAGAGCGACCGGTCGAGCACCACGAAGATCGCGACGATGACGACGCAGGCCGCCAGCGCGACGTAGAAGAAGTCGGCTTCGGTGGTGATGCCGGGCGGATACGGGATGCCGGAGATGCCGGCGAAGCCGCCCGTCAGCGATGTGAAGTTCTGAAACAGCGACGTGATGACGACCGAGAACGCGAACGTGCACAGGAAGAAGTAGGCGCCTGCGGTGCGCAGCGACGGGACGCCGATGACGATCGACGCGACGGACGCGACGACGCCCGCGAGGGGAACGGCGAGCCAGAAGCTGACCCCGTGCTTCTGCGCCAAGATCGCAAAGCCGTATGCGCCGACCGCGTAGAACGCCCCATGGGCCAGCGAGACCTGACCGGCGATCAGCAGCGGCCGGTAGCTGACGGCCAGGCCCACCGCCAGGAAGGCGAGGATGAAGATGTGATTGGTGTACGCGCCGGCGAGGCTGGGGACCGTGGCCACCAGCACCGTCACGGCGACCACGGCGGCGTAGCCGAGCAGTCGTGTCAGCCCGGGGGTGCGCCCCGTCGCGTGCACGCTCAGGTCCTCCGGTGCGACCGCCGAGCTACTCATTGCCGAACAGCCCCTTCGGTCGCACGACGAGAACGGCGATGGCCAACAGGAAGCTGAGCGCCACGGCAGCCGGCCCCGTCCAGTAGGTGGTGGCTGCGCTCTGCGTGAGCCCGATCATCATCGCGGCGACCAGCGTGCCGCCGATGCTGCCCAGGCCGCCGAGGACGACGACGACGAACGACGCGAGCAGCGGGGCATCGCCGATGCCCGGCAGGAGCTGCTGGACCGGGGCGATGAGCCCTCCGGCCAGGGCCGCCAGGCCTCCTCCGATCGCGAAGACCGCCGGAGCGACGAAGTCGGCGCGAATGCCCTGAAGCTCGGCCGCATACGGGTTCTGCTGCAGCGCGCGCATGGCCCGGCCCGTTCGACTGCGACGGACGAAGAGGGCGAGCCCGAAGATGAGCACGCACGCCATGCCGAACAGGAAGATGCGATGCCATCCGAGCACGACGCCGTGCATCGACACCGTTCCCGGAAACGGCGTGTCGACCGACTTGGGCGACAGCGGGATGACCTCGTTGGCGAGGTTCTGGATCAGGACCGCGAGGGCGATCGCGACGACGGCCCCTTCGATCAGCATGCCGCGGAAGCGGCGCAGCACCAGCAGCTCGACGAGGGCGCTGAACGCGGCGACGGCCAGGGCCGACACCAGCACGGCGACCAGATAGGGAACGCCCTGCTCGGTGGCGTACCAGGTGCCGTAGGCACCGAGCATGAACATCACGCCGTGCGTGAAGTTGATGACGCGCAGCACGCCGAAGATGAGGGTGAGGCCGACCGCCATGAGCGCAAAGAACGCTCCGAGGACGACGCCGTTGACGAGTACCTGAACGAAGGTCATGGCAAAGGGCGCAGAGGGGGCGCTCGGAGAGCGCCCCCTCGCGGCTCGTCGTCCTAGGCGCCCGCCTGCACGAGCTTCGAGCCGGCCGAGACGGTGCATGCCGGGTAGGGGACCTTGAAGGCCCGCGGCTTGCCGAATCGCTCTGCTCCGCCGTAGCTCACCGTTCCGCCTCCGGCCGTGGCGCCGGCCACCGAGACGCTTCCGAGCGCCTCGGCGACCTTCGTCGGGTCGACGCTCTGAGCCTTCTCGATCGCCTTCGCGAGGAGCAGGACGTTGTCATGGCTCTGGGCGGCCCACCACTGGGGATCCTCACCCGCCATCGTCTTGTACTCGGCGGCCCACGCCTTGGCCACCGGGGTGACCGCTTCCAGGTTGCACGGCGTCGTGATCGAGCCGGTCAACGAGCCCTTCGGCACCGCCTTGACGGTGCCCGCGAAGTCGAGCGTGTCGGGGAAGATGTAGGGCCCCTTGTAGCCCAGCTCGAACGCCTGCTTGATCATGGCCTGGTAGCTGCCGGCATCCGAGGGCCCGAAGTCGATGACGTCGGGCTTGCCCTGCAGGACCTTGGTCAGGACCGGGGTGTAGTCGGTGCCGCCGCGCTCGACGTAGTAGACCTTGCTGGACAGGCCCAGCTGCTTGATGGAGGCCTGCGTCGCCGGAGCGGCGCCGTGACCGACGTCGTCGTCGGGGTAGAGCTGGGCGACCTGCGTCGCGTCCGGATGCTTCTCCTTGAAGTACTTCAGCGACGCGGCCAGCGAGTCGGGGTCATCGAAGTACGGCCGGAACGTCAGCGGATGCTTGTCCCCCAGGAAGTCGGCACCGCTGCACGAGCAGAACACGACCGCGCCCGCGCGCTCGGCGATGGGCTGCACCGCAGCCACCGTGCCGCCGCCGAGGTCCTCGACGAACTTCAGGCCGTCCTGCTGGATCGCCTGGCTGGCCGCCGTCGCGGCCTTGGTCGGATCGTACGCCTGGTCGTAGACCTTGACCTTCAACTTGTAGGTGTCGGCTCCGACCTTGATCCCCCCGGCCTGGTTGACCTGGTTGATCCCGAGCTTGACGCTGGTCGACTCGGCCACGCCGTAGGTCGCCGCCGAACCGGAGACCGCCGTCAGAAGCCCATAGGTCAGGGTCTTCTGCTGCCCGGCGCCCGACGATGCCGAGCTCTCCTCACTCGAGGACCCGCTGCCGCATCCCACTGCCGCCACCGATCCACATCCCAACGCCGCCACTGCCGT
>JAOPZP010000167.1 GCA_025964055.1 Conexibacter sp. | reverse complement strand
AGGCCGAACAGGGCGGCCGGTGCGAGCGCGGGAGCCATCGCTCCAGGTAGTCGGCAGCTGGCACCGGGCACTTGACGCACGACCGTCGGGGCTCGGTCGTGCGCCGCGTCATCGGACTACCAGGTGCCGTCCGCGTGGCAGCCCTTGGTGCCGCCGGAGCAGGTGCGGGCGAACGACGTGCTCACGTCCTTGTCGATGAGGAACGTCCCGCCCGAGCGCGACTTCGCAGTCACGGTGTAGCTCGTCGCGCTGTTGACCGCGACGTCGACCTCGCCGATGGCAGAGCCGATGGGCAGCCCCGTGGTCCCGAGCTTCGCGGGGGTGCACGAGTTGTAGTCGATCTCGGTGGCGTAGCACGACTCGATCTGGGTGACGAGCGAGCGGGCGTTGGACTTGGCGTCGGTGTCCTGGGCCTTCTCCTTCTGGCCGAGGAAGCTCGGCAAGGCGATGGCGGCGAGGATGCCGATGATCAGGATGACGACGAGGAGCTCGATGAGCGTGAAGCCCCGCTCGTCGCGCAGGGTGGCGTGCACTGCTGCCTCCTATGAGTGTTGACCGGTCGGGGCGACGGTGCGACGAGGCAGGTTGCAGCAAGTCCCGTGCACGTTGTTCCCCGCGTTGTGGATCGGCCCCGCTCCGTCCCGGGTTGATGCGGCACGGCCGGAAGTGGACCGATGCGTCGGTGCCGATGGGGCCGAGAACGGCGCGAGGCGGGCCACGTGGCCCGCCTCGCGGTACAGCTCAACCCATAGTGCGCTGGGTTACCAGAGCTTGTTGCTCGGGCAGCCGCCGCCGGAGACGACCGGGTTGCAGCTGCGCGTCGTCGTGCCATCCGGATTGCGCGTGATCGTGAACGTGTTGGTGCTCTTCGACGTCGCCACGATGGAGTAGCCACCGCCGGCCGGCGCGGTCACGACGGCGGTGATGCCGGAGCCGGCCAGGACGTCAGGCGTGCTCCCCGACGTGCACTTCGTGTAGTCCTGCGAGTCGGCGTAGCACGACTCGACCTGGCTGACCGCGTTGCGGGCATCCGACTTGGCCGAGGAGTCCTGGGCCTTCTTCTGCTGACCGAGGAAGCTCGGCAGGGCGATCGCGGCAAGGATGCCGATGATCAGGATGACGACGAGGAGCTCGATGAGCGTAAAGCCCTCGTCCTCGTTCTTGAAGCGCTGAAGCAAGACGATCCCTCCTGTGAGATCTCGGTTTGTGGCCTTCGTGCGGAGGGATGACGTCCCGCGGTCGATTCCGGGATCAAGGTCTTGGCAGCAAGCCCCCGTACATCTCCCGGTGGTTCGTCCACCGCACAGACGAAGTGATCGACCGGCGCTGTGAGCGCTTTCGCCTTCGAGCGGCATCGTGGACGGCTGTACTAGGTTCGGGACCCCAGTCGCGGCGTGACACGATGCGAGGCGTGCTCGTCCGCCGGATCGTCCTCGCCCTCTGCGGGCTGTTCCTCGTCGCGGTGATCGCCGGGGCGGTCGCCGACCGCCAGGCGCAGAAGACGCGCGCCACCGCGCCGCCGCTCACGGTGGCCACCGGGCCGCCTGCGGCCGTCGTGCGCGGGACGCTGCCCGCCGACGGCACGGTCAGCGCCGAGGTCGGCGACGCCGTCACGGTGTCGGTGCGCAGCGCCATGCCCGACGAGGCCTGGGTCGACGCGCTGGGACTGCGGGCGCCGACGTCGTCCGACGTCCCCGGGCGGCTCGAGTTCGTCGCCGAGATCCCGGGGCGCTACCCGGTGATGCTGGAGGGCTCGGGACGGCGCGCGGGGACGATCGTCGTCGCGCCCGCGGGGTCCTAGGAGGCTCCTAGTCGGTCTCGGCGACCGGCGCGGTCGGGCCCGCGGGCGTCTCGCCGGCGGCCTCGGCGGCGGCGCGCCGCTGCGCCTGGGCGTCGTGGTCGGGCAGGAACGTGCCCGTCCCGTCGCACCACGCGCACGGCACCTCGAAGGGGGATCCGCCCAGATTGGAGATGAGCGTCCCGGTGCCCCGGCACACGGTGCAGGGGACGGGCTCGAGGTCTTCGGGGGTCTCTTCGTCGGTGCTCACGGCGCCGCGAGCGTAGCGGCTCGCCCTCCACCATCGGCGCCCAGCGGTCTGGCGGCACCCGATCCGGTCCCGTGCGGGCACGCCGAAGTGGTCCTGTGCGCCGGACCAGTGCGGCGCTAGCGTCGCCGTCATGCAGCCCCTCGCCCCCTCCCCCTCCGTGGCCCGCGCATCGGCGCTGCGCGCGGGCGTCCTGGCGCTCGCCGCCGTGCAGCTCCTGCAGGGCCTGCTCCTGGCGTTCGCCTCCGGCGCGTTCTACGACGCGGTGGCCGACTTCGGCCCGCGCAACGACCACGACCTGCGCGACATGGCGGCGTTCTACCTCGCCTCGGCCGCGGTGCTCGCGGTGGCCGCCGGGCGGCCGTCGTGGCGGGCGCCCGCACTGGCCCTGGTCGGCCTGCAGTTCGGCCTGCACGCCGTCAACCACCTCGTGGACGTCGGCGGCAGCGATCCCGGCTGGGTAGGCCCGTTCGACGTCGTCACGCTCGCGCTCGGCGCGCTGGTGATCGGCGCGCTGTACCGCGCGGCCGCGCAGCAGGAGGCGCAGCGGTGAGGGTCCTGGTGGCCGGCGCCACCGGGGCCATCGGGCGCCCGCTGGTGGACCGCCTGCTGGCCGATGACCACGAGGTCGTGGGCACGACGCGCGACGAGGCCCGGGCGCGGGCGCTGCGCGAGCAGGGCGCCGAGGCCGTCGTCCTGGATGCCTTCGACTCCGACGCCGTCCGCGCAGCGGTCCGCTCGGCCGAGCCCGAGGTGGTCGTGCACCAGCTGACCGCGCTGCCGCAGGCGCCCGACCCCAAGGCCATGGCTGCCGCCGTCGCGCTGACGAGCCGCCTGCGCCGCGAGACGGTCCCGACGTTCCTGGCTGCGGCGCAGGAGGTCGGCGCGCGGCGGGTGATCGTGCAGAGCATCTCGTTCATCACGCGGCCCGACGGCCGTCCGGTGCACGACGAGGACGCGCCGCTGGACGACCGCCCGGGTTTCCGCGACAGCACCGCGGCGGTGCACGACATGGAGGCCGCGACGCTGGGCACCGAGGGCCTGGAGGGCGTGGTCCTGCGCTACGGGTTCTTCTACGGCCCCGGCACCTGGTACTCCTCTGACGGAGCGATGGCCGCCCTGATCCGCAAGCGCGCCTACCCCGTCATCGGCCGCGGCCGGGGACGGATGTCGTTCGTGCACGTCGACGACGCCGTGCAGGCGACCGTGCTCGCCCTCGACCACGGCGGCCCCG
>JAOPZP010000154.1 GCA_025964055.1 Conexibacter sp. | reverse complement strand
TGTTGGGGTACTTCGGCGAGGCGTTCACGCCGCCGTGCCACCACTGCGACTACTGCGACGCCCACCCCGACGGCCTGCCGGCCGTTCACGACGCCGACACGCCGTTCTCGGTCGGCGAGCACGTCGACCACCCCGAGTTCGGGACCGGCACCATCCAGCGCGTGGACGACGGGATCATCACCGTCATCTTCGACCGCGTCGGCTACAAGACTCTCTCGGCCGAGATCGTGACCCGCCGCCACCTCCTCTGAGGGCTCAAACCCCCAGTTTGCACCGGCGCATGGGGACAGTCCCCAAGCCCTCGCGGCCTGGGGACTGTCCCCCTATTTGCACGGCCACTGCACAAACGGGGACAGTCCCAAGCGCCCGCCGGGTGGGGACAGTCCCCCTATTTGCAGGGCCACTGCGGAAAGGGGTCAGACCGCTTCATGGGGGCTCAACAGTTGGTGGGCAGCGAGCCAGAAGGCGGTGATCTCGTCGGGGTCGTCGGCGGGGCGTTCGGCGCCGGGGAAGCCGGTCGAGTTCCAGAACCGGCTCTCCGGCGGCGTGGAGAACGGCGCGACGTAGGCGTAGGGCTCGACGTGCTGCTCGTCGCCCGGGGACACCCCGTAGGTCGCCCGGGCGTCCCCCGCGCCCAGGTCGATCGCGATGTCGAAGTGCTCGGGCCACAGGTGGATCTCGGAGGGGTCGCCCGCGGGACCGGTCGCGTCGATCAGCGCCCGCAGGGCCTCGTCGCCGCGCGAGAACGCGTCGGCCAGGATCGTCGCGGCGCCGGAGTGGACCGCGAGCCGATCGTCGGGCAGCGCGTCGGCCCCGTCCAACCCCACGAAGGCCCCCGCGGCGCGCAGCGTCGCGATCGCCGTGCGCCGCTCGTCGCCCACGGCCTCGACGACGACGACGTCGGTCCCGCTGACCCCGACCCATCCGCCGCCGGGAAGCTCGGGCGTCCCGAACCCGCCCGGGCGCACCTGCAGGGCGATCTCGTTGCCGGTCGCCCGGACGCGCAACGGGCTGATGACGAGCGCGGCCAGCGCGTGCAGCGCCAGCCGCGTCGTGACGAGCAGGTCGTCGTGCATGCCGTCCATCATGGCGCGCCCCGCCGCGCGCCCCGCGAGGCGCGCGGTCCGCTACGCCGCCACGTCGTCGGGGCGCAGCTCGGGCCCGGCGATCATCGCCCGCGAGCGGCCCGCCCGCTTGGCGTCAAGCAGCGCCACGTCGGCCGCCTCCAGCAGGTCGGCCAGCTCGTCGCCGTGCGTCGGCGCCGCCGAGCAGCCCATCGAGAGATCGATCTTCGGCCCGCTGCCGGCCTCGAAGGCCTCGGCCACCTGGGCCATGATCCGCTGCGCGGCCTGCACCGCCTCCTCGAGGTTGCCGGGCACGAGCACGGCGAACTCGTCGCCCCCGAGCCGTCCGGCGTGCCCGTGGTGCCCGATGATCCGTCCCAGCTCGGCCAGGACGAGGTCGCCCGCGGCCATGCCGTGGCGCTCGTTGACGGCCTTGAAGTGGTCGATGTCGACGATGACGATCGCGCCGCCGCCGTTGTCGTGCAGCGCGGTCCGGGTCGTCTGCAGCCAGTGCCGGCGGTTGGCCAGGCCGGTGAGGTCGTCGGTCTGTGACAGCCGCTCGAGCTCGGCGACGCGCTGGGCCAGCCGGCCGCCCTCGCCACGCTGGTCGGTGTGCGTCATCTCGCCGGCCAGGACGTCGAGCAGGTCCGAGGTGAGCCCGACGCGATCCAGGGCGACCTCCAGCAGGGCGTGGTCGGCCTCGACGCCCGCCAGCATCCCCGCCACGTTGTCGGCGAGCTGGACGCACGCGATGTCGGCGTTGGGCGCGCCGACGCCGGTCGGACCGCCGTGGTGCCAGGCGATGATCGAGGCGACCTCGGCGGGCAGCCCCCAGCGCTCGGCCAGCAGCGCGCCGCACTGGGCGTGGTCGATCCCGAAGCGGTCGCGCTCGGCCAGGACGCGCTCGGCGCCGGCGGGGAAGTCGCGCGCCACGGCGTCGCAGGCCTCCTCGCCGAAGACCTCGGGCAGCACGAGCTTGCCGACGTCGTGCAGCAGGCCGGCGAGGTGGATGGTGTCGCCCGGAACGCGGGCCTCCTCGGCGCACGCCGCCGCGCCGAGCGCGACGGTGATCGCGTGCAGGTGCAGCTGGCCGCACGACGCGCTGCCGTTGCCCCGGCAGCGCTCGAGGAAGCGGAAGGTGGCGGCCTCCAGCGCGAGGCGCCGCAGCGCACGGCGGCCGACGAGCATGACGGCCTGGCGGATCGTGTTGGCGCGGATCGGGTGCGAGCGCGCGGCCGAGTTGGCGAAGCGCAGCAGGTTGGCCGCGAAGGACGCGTCCTGCTCCAGCGCGTCCACGAGGTCGGCGGCAGTCGACTCCTGGTCGTCGCACAGGGCGATGACCCGCAGGACCGTCGCGTCGAGTACCGGGAACTCGGCGAGGTCGTCGATTGCGCCGGCAACGGAACGAGCAGCGACGGGGTCGATGCTGTCCTTCCAGGGCGCGCAGTCCGTTGCGTGCTTGGCCTCCATGGCCCTCTCAGGGATCGGTCTGCGGTTGGGGCCTTTGAGTTGGGGATGTGGTCAGTGGACGAGTGTCGGAGTACCGTGCCGACATGCCCGTCGCCTTCCGGACCTGTCCCCTGTGCGAGGCGACCTGCGGCCTCGCGCTCGACGTCGACGAGGCGGCCGGCACCGTCACGAAGGTGCGCGGCGACGCCGAGGACGTCTTCAGCCACGGCTTCCTCTGCCCCAAGGGGGTGGCGATCAAGGAGCTCCACGACGACCCCGACCGGGTCCGCACACCGCTGATCAAGCAGCCGGACGGCTCGTTCGCCGCGGCCTCGTGGGACGAGGCGTTCGCCGAGATCGACCGCCGCCTCCCGGCGATCATGGAGCGCGGTGGGCGCGACGCGGTCGCGGCCTACATCGGCAACCCGGCGGCGCACTCGCTCGCGTTCCTGCTCTACGGCAAGGTCCTGCTGAAGGCCATCGGCACCAAGAACATCTTCAGCGCGAGCACCGTCGACCAGTACCCCAAGCAGGCCGCCTCGGCGATGATGTTCGGCAGCGGCACGACGATCGCGATCCCCGACCTGGACCGCACCGACTTCCTGCTGTGCCTGGGAGCCAACCCGCTGGCGTCCAACGGCTCGCTGATGACCGCACCGGACGCGCGCGGACGCCTGCGCGCCATCCGGGCCCGCGGCGGCCGCCTCGTCGTCGTGGACCCGCGGCGCACCCGCACCGCGCAGGAGGCCGACGACCACCTGCCGATCCGGCCCGGCACGGACGCGCTGTTGTTGATGGCGTTGCTGCACGTCGTGTTCGCCGAGTCCTTGGACTCGCTCGGCGCGGCCGACGGGATGGTCGACGGCCTCGACCAGGTCCGCGCGCTGGCCGCCGACTTCCCGCCCGAGGCCGTCGCCGGCCCGACCGGCCTCGACGCCGAGGCGATCCGCCGCACCGCACGCGACTTCGCCACCGCGCCGAGCGCCGTCGCCTACGGGCGCATCGGCACGACGACCCAGGCCTTCGGCACGACGACCAGCTGGCTGATCGACGTCCTCAACATCGTCACGGGCAACCTCGACACGCCCGGCGGCGCGATGTTCCCCAAGCCGTCGGCCGGCCTGACCAACACCAAGGGCGAGCCGGGCCGCGGCCGCGGCGCGCGCTTCGGCCGCTGGGCCTCGCGCGTGCGCGGCCTCGGCGAGGTCTTCGGCGAGCTGCCGGTCGCCTGCCTGGCCGAGGAGATCCAGACGCCGGGCGAGGGCCAGGTCCGCGCGCTGATCACCGTCGCCGGCAACCCCGTGCTCTCGACGCCCAACAGCGAGCGGCTCGCCGCGGCGCTCGACGAGCTCGACTTCATGGTGTCGGTCGACATCTACGTCAACGAGACCACGCGCCACGCCGACGTCATCCTGCCGTCGCCCTCGCCGCTGCAGAAGGCACACTTCGACTTCGTCTTCCAGGGCTTCGCCGTCCGCAACTACACCAACTACTCGCCGGCCGTCCTGCCGCGGCCCGACGACATGCCCGACGAGTGGGAGACCGTGCTGCGCCTGGTCGGCGTCGCCACCGGCCAAGGACCGAGCCCGGACGTCGCCGCCATCGACGAGTTCGTCGTGCGCGCCGCGATCGGCAAGGAGGTCGCCGACGCCTACTCCCCGTGGCACGGCCGCGACCCCGAGGCGCTGCTGGCGGAGCTGGCGCCCCGCGTGGGCACCGAGCGCCTGGTCGACCTCATGCTGCGCACCGGCCCGTACGAGCTGACGCTCGCCGAGCTGGAGGCCCAGCCCCACGGGATCGACCTCGGCCCGCTGGCACCGCGCCTGCCCGAGGTGCTACGCACCCCCAGCGGCCGGATCGAGCTGGCGCCCGAAGCGACGGTCGCCGACGTCGGGCGCCTCCACGACGCGCTGGTCGCGCCCCCCGCCGAGCTCGTCCTGATCGGCCGCCGGCACCTGCGCTCCAACAACTCGTGGATGCACAACCTGCCGATGCTCGTCCGCGGTCCCGAGCAGTGCACGCTGCACGTCCATCCCGCCGACGCGCAGCGCCTCGGGCTCACCGACGGCGGCCGCGCGACGATCCGGTCGCGGGTCGGCGCGGTCGACGCGCCGGTCGAGGTGACCGAGGAGATCCGGCCCGGCGTCGTCTCGCTGCCGCACGGCTGGGGCCACGGCCTGACCGGCGTGGGGATGGAGGTCGCCGCCGCCCACGCGGGGACGAACTCCAACGTGCTCACCGACGAGGACGTCGTCGAACCGCTCACCGGCACCGCGGTGCTCAACGGCATCCCGGTGGCCGTCACGCCCGTGACGGCCGCGGCCGCGCCCGCCGAGCCCGTCGCTGCGGCCGGATAGCCGCACGCCGCCGGGTGCGGTCTGCCCCCCGCAGCGCAGGACTGGGGGTCTCCCTCATTTCGCCGCGGGCCCGCGCGCGGCAGGGTGAGGATCGCAAGCCCCTCTCCCCCGTCACTCCCCAAGGAGCCCCTCGGAATGCGCACCCAGCGCTGGACGCTCGTCGTGGTCTGCGTCGCCACGGCCATGCTCATGCTCGACATCGCGGTGGTCAACACCGCGCTCTCCAAGATCGCCGGCGACCTGCACACCGGCCTGCACGGCCTGCAGTGGGTCGTCGACGCCTACACCCTGGCGCTGGCCGCGACCGTGCTCACCGCCGGCGCGCTCGCCGACCGCTTCGGCCGCCGTCGTCTCTTCTCGGTCGGCCTCGCGCTGTTCACCGTCGCGTCGCTGTTCTGCGCCGCGGCCGGCGACATCGCGTTCCTCAACACCGCTCGCGCCGTCCAGGGCGTCGGCGGGGCGATCATGTTCGCCGTCTCGCTCGCGCTGCTGGCCAACGCCTTCCCCGACGCCAAGGAGCGTGCCGGCGCGCTGGCCGCCTACGGCGCGACGATCGGCGCCTCGTTCGCCGTCGGCCCGCTCGTGGGCGGCGCGCTGACCAGCGGCCTGGGCTGGCGGTGGATCTTCCTCATCAACCTGCCGCTCGGCCTCGTCTGCCTGGGGATCACCCGGACCCGCGTGGCGGAGTCCAAGGACGCGTTCGCGCGGCGTGTCGACGTCGGCGGCCTGCTCACCCTGACCGCCGGCCTGTTCCTGCTCATCCTCGCGCTGCTGCGCGGCAACGAGGACGGCTGGGGCAGCGCGACGATCGTCGCGGAGCTGTCGGCCGCCGGCGTGCTGCTGGCCGCGTTCCTGGCGATCGAGTCCCGCGTCGCCGAGCCGATGCTGCCGCTGGGCCTGTTCCGCAACCGGGCGTTCACCGGTGCGCAGGTCGGCGCGTTCGCGATCTCCGCGTCGTACTTCGCGGTGTTCTTCTACATCACGCTCTACCTGCAGCAGATCCTCGGCCTGTCGGCGATCGAGGCCGGCCTCGTCTACCTGCCCGCCACCATCATCATGTTCTTCGTCTCGGGCGCCACGAGCGCCATGGGCGAGCGCGTGTCGGGCCGCGCGATGGTGTCGGTCGGGCTGCTGCTCGTCGGCGTCGGCATGGCGCTGCTGACGCTGGCGCAGGTCGACTCGTCGTGGACGATCGGGCTGCCCGGCTCGATCCTGGCGATGATCGGCACCGGGCTGTTCAACCCGGCGGTCAGCGCGTTCGCGCTGGGGAGCGTGCCGGAGCGGCAGAGCGGCCTGGCCGCGGGCGTCAACGACACGTTCCGCCAGGCCGGCATCGCGGTCGGCGTCGCGGCACTCGGCGCGCTGATCCCCGCCGGCGCCGCGCTCGGCCAGGGCGATCCCAGCGCCTACGTGGGCGGGATGCGCGACGCGCTCTGGGTCTGCACCGTGCTCTGCGTCGCGGGTGCGATCGCCTGCTGGCGACTGCTGCGGCCGGCGGTCGAGGCTCCGGCGGGCCGGCTGGTCGCCGAGGCGGCGGCCTAGGCGCCGATGCGGCCCTCCAGGTGCGGGGTGCCGCGCCGCGCGTCGTGCAGTGCGAACGCGCGCCCGCCGGGCTCCTTCGTGCTCGAGAAGCCGACCTTCGCCGGCAGGAGCACGGGCCGCTTGAACCGGACCTCGACCGCGAAGGACGGCGGCTGCTCGGACTGCAGCGTGGCCAGGCAGCGGGCCTTCAGCCACATGCCGTGGGCGATCGCGCGCGGCATGCCGAACGCCTTCGCGCTCAGGTCGTGCAGGTGGATCGGGTTGCGGTCGCCGGAGGCCGCGCCGTAGCGGCGGCCGGCGTCGCCGGGGACGTCCCAGAGGGCTTCGGCCTCGGGGGCCGCCGGCCGGTCGCCGCGGGACTTGTTGGTGGACTTGCCCTTGCCGTCCCCGCCACCCTGGCGCAGGTACGTGCTGCGGCCTTCCCAGACGGGCTCGTCGCCGATGGTGGCCTCGGCCACGACGTCGAACTGCCGCCCCTTGGGATGGTCGCGCAGGCCGGTGGCGTGCACGCGCAGCGAGGGGGTCTCGTCGAGCCGCACCGGGCGATGGTGGTCGATCCGGTTGGCCACGTGCACGAGGCCGAGGACGCCGAACGGGAAGGCGCTGTCGGTCATCAGGCGCATGGCCAAGGGGAACGCGAGGACGTGGAGGTAGGTGGCGGGCAGCTCGTCGCGCAGGGCGAAGCCGCAGACACGCGCGTAGTCGGCGACGCGGCTGCGGTCGAGCGCGACGTCGTCGAGCCCGAACGCGAGGTCCGGGAGGCTGCCGTCGCTCCGGCCCGGGCCCAGGAGCGGGAGCCGCCGCAGCAGCGGCAGGGCGTAGGAGCCGGCGACGGCGCGCGGGTAGAGCGAGCGCGCTCCGGGCGCCGCGTCCAGGGTGCGGGTGGCGGGCACGGGCTCAGGCCCCGATCAGGCTCTGGCCGCAGACGCGGACGACGTTGCCGTTGACGCCGCCCGAGGCCGGGCTCGCGAGCCAGGCGATCGTCTCGGCGACGTCGACCGGCAGGCCGCCCTGGGCGAGGCTGTTCATCCGGCGACCGCCCTCCCGGACGACGAGCGGCATGGCCGCGGTCATCCGGGTCTCGATGAACCCGGGCGCGACGGCGTTGATCGTGGCCCCGCGCTGCGCGAGATCGGGCGCGAGCGCGTCGACGATCCCGATGACGCCCGCCTTGCTCGCGCCGTAGTTGGTCTGGCCGCGGTTGCCGGCGATGCCGCCGATCGACGAGACGGTGACGATGCGCGCGCCGGCGCCGACGAGGCCGTCCATCAGCAGCGCGTCGTTGAGGCGCTCCTGGGCGGAGAGGTTGACGTCGAGCACCGCGTCCCACAGCTCGCGCTTCATCCGCGCGAGCGTCTTGTCGCGCGTGATCCCCGCGTTGTGGACGACGACGTCGACGCTGCCGTGGCGCTCGTGCAGGTGGGCGGCGAGCGCGGCCGGCGCGTCGCCGGCGGTGATGTCGAGCGCGAGCGCGGCGCCGCCGACGGCGTTGGCGACCGCAGCGAGGTCCTCGCCCTGGGCCGGGATGTCGACGCACACGACGTGCGCGCCGTCGCGGGCCAGGACGGTGGCGATCGCGGCGCCGATGCCGCGCGAGGAGCCGGTGACGACAGCCACGCGGCCGGCCTGCGGACGCTCCCAGTCGGCGGGCGCCGGGGAGTCGCCGGCGCCGACGCGGACGACCTGGCCCGAGACGTAGGCCGACCGCGCGGAGAGCAGGAAGCGCAGCGTGGCGTCGAGGTTGCCCTCGGCGCCCGGGGCGACGTAGACGAGCTGGGCCGTGGCGCCGTGGCGCAGCTCCTTGGCGGCGGAGCGGACGAAGCCCTCCAGCGCGCGCTGGGCGACGGCGTGGCGGCGGTCGGCGGCCTGCTCGGGCGGCGTGCCGAGGACGACGAGCCGGCCGCTGGCGCCGATGCGGCGGATCGCCGGCGAGAGGGCGTCGTGCAGTGCCGAGAGGTCCTCCGAGCGGGCGATGCCGGAGGCGTCGAAGACGATGGCGGCCAGGGGCGACGTGTCGTCGCCGGGCTCGTGGCGGGCGTCGGCCCCGGCCTCCTCGAGGATGCGGTCGACGGCGGCGGTGAGCCGCGCGCCGGGCGCGCCGACGACGAGCGCAGGGCCGTCGAGCAGCGGCTGGCCCGGCTCGTACCGGCGCAGCGGCGTGGATTCCGGCAGGCCGAGGCGCCCCACGAGGAAGCGTCCGGGCGGCGTGGACGAGAGTCGTTGGTATCGATCGGCAGCTTGCGACACGGTTCGATGTTACATTCTTTGATGTCACCATGGCTCAGCAGAAGACGAAGTCCCCCACGCTCCCCCGGCCGGCCGCGATCCTCGGCGGCAACCGGATCCCGTTCGCCCGGTCCAACGGCCCCTACGCGCAGGCCTCCAACCAGGACATGCTCACCAGCGCGCTCGACGGGCTCGTCGCGCGGTTCGGGCTCGCAGGCGCGACGGTCGACGAGGTCGTCGCCGGCGCGGTGCTCAAGCACGCGCGCGACTTCAACCTCGCCCGCGAGGTCGTCATGGGCAGCGCGCTGGACGACGCCACGCCCGCCTACGACGTCCAGCAGGCGTGCGACACCGGCACCCAGGCCGCGATCCTCGCGGCCAACAAGATCGCGCTCGGGCAGACCGAGGTGGCGATCGCCGGCGGCGTCGACACGACCAGCGACGCGCCGCTGGGCGTCAACGACGACCTGCGGCGGCTGCTGGTCAAGGTCAACGCGAGCAAGAGCACCGCGGAGCGGATCCGGCTGCTGGCGCACGTGCGCCCGGGCCACCTGGCGCCCGACGTCCCCCGCAACGCCGAGCCGCGGACCGGCCTGTCGATGGGCGAGCACGCCGCGATCACCGCACGGCGCTGGGACATCGGCCGGGAGGAGCAGGACGAGCTGACCGTCGCCAGCCACCAGCGGCTCGCCGCGGCGTACGACCGCGGGTTCTTCGGCGACCTGGTCACGCCGTACCTCGGGCTGTCGCGCGACCAGAACCTGCGGCCGGACTCGAGCGTCGAGAAGCTGGCCAAGCTGAAGCCGGTGTTCGGCGCCCGCGAGGACGGCGCGACGATGACCGCGGCCAACTCGACGCCGCTGAGCGACGGCGCGTCGGCGGTGCTGCTGTCGAGCGACG